>NC_010730.1:660000-822500 GCF_000020325.1 Sulfurihydrogenibium sp. YO3AOP1 | reverse complement strand
GCGATCAGCGGATAAAAGCTACTCCGGGGATAACAGGCTAATCCCGCCCAAGAGCCCATATCGACGGCGGGGTTTGGCACCTCGATGTCGGCTCGTCGCATCCTGGGGCTGAAGTAGGTCCCAAGGGTTGGGCTGTTCGCCCATTAAAGCGGCACGCGAGCTGGGTTCAGAACGTCGTGAGACAGTTCGGTCCCTATCCGCCGCAGGCGCAGGATACTTGAGAGGAGCCATCCTTAGTACGAGAGGACCGGGATGGGGCAGGCTCTGGTGTACCAGTTGTTCCCCAAGAGCAGAGCTGGGTAGCCATCCTGCTACGGGATAAGCGCTGAAAGCATCTAAGCGTGAAGCCCACCTCAAGATAAGGTATCCCTGAAGGGCCGTGGGAGACTACCACGTTGATAGGCTGCAGGTGGAAGCTCGGTAACGGGTGGAGCCAAGCAGTACTAATCGCCCGTTTGGCTTGGCCTTTTACTACTTACAGTCCTACTAACCTGTTCAATTGCCAAATCCCTGGTGTCCATAGCGGTGGGGAAACACCCGGCTTCCATTCCGAACCCGGCAGTTAAGCCCACCAGCGCCCATGATACTGGCCGGGAGACCGGTCGGGAAAGTAGGTCGACGCCGGGGTTTTTGATTAATTTGATTCTATTCGAGGCGAAGCCGAGGATCACATGTTTTATTTATATCTAATGCTTAAATCTCCAACATATACAAATCTTAAACCTTCATCGGTTTTTAGCATTAAACTTCCATCTTCATTTAGACCAATCAGTTTTCCTGAAAGTATTGGTTTTCCATCTTCTAAAATCATAACATTCTGATTTATCCAAAGAAGATTTTCTTCAATCTTTTTAATGTCTAAGTACTTTTCTTTTATGAATTTTAAATAGTCTTTTTCTATTTGCTGTAATATGTCTAAAAATATTTCTTTTCTGTTAAATGTTTTTCCTTCTTCTATTTTTAAAGATGTTGCCACTTCTTTAATATCTTCTTCAAAATCTTTTATCGATTGATTTACATTTATTCCAACACCAACGATTAGCTTTGAGATGCTGTTATTTTCTATGCTGCTTTCAATCAAAAAGCCGGCTATTTTTTTTCCATTTAAATAAATATCATTTGGCCATTTGATTTTTATCTCTCCATTAACGTAATTTTTTAAAACTTTAAAAACGCTGTAATTAAATAGTAGGCTAAAATGAGATAAATAGTTTACTTCTATGCCCGGTTTTAAAACTATTGTAAAGTACAATCCTAAGCCTTTATGGCTAACCCATTTTCTATTTTTTCTACCTTTTCCGGCTGTTTGTGATTCTGCAAAAATCACCGTTCCATCTTCGTAGTTTTCTCTTTTTGCTTGCAAGTTTGTAGAGTCAATTTCTTCAAAATAAAGATAGTTTTTTCCTATGAATTTTGTTTTTAAGGTTGGAATTATTTCTTGTTGTAAGAGTTTATCAGAAGGCTGAATTATTCTGTATCCATGCTTATCTGATTCTATTTTGTATCCTAAGTCTTTGAGTTTTTTAATCTTTTTCCATACTGCAACACGTGAAACTTTAAAGATTTGTGCTAACTGCTCGCCTGACATCTTTTTTTCTTTTAAAAGTTGTATCAGTTTTGCCTCGTCAATCATTTAATACCTTTAATCTTTCATAAGATTTAAAGCATATTCTAAATCTTTCGTTGGTAAATTACAACTAAAATTTTTACAAACATAGATATCACATTCATCGGATAAAATCATGTTGCTTGTGTACGGAATTAACTCTTTTAGCTGTTTTTCGTTTTCTCTGTTTAAAAAGATAATCGCTTTATTAGGAATGAATTCGGTATTTATTTTATCTAAAACCTTTTCACAGTTTCCGGCTAACACTACTTCAGAAGTTGGATAGAAAACAAGCATTAAAACAATATTAAACATTGAGTGGTAAGATGGAAGTCTTTTAATCTCACCGCCAAATGCTTTTAGTGTTTCTATAGCAAAGTTATAATATTTTTCATTTCCTGAAATTAAATACAATCTATAGAGATTGTAAGCAGAGACCGAGTTTCCGGATGGAATAGCTCCATCAAAAGCTTCTTTTGGTCTAACTATCACATCTTTTGAATTTTTAGGGCTTAGGAAAAATCCGCCATTTTCAAAATCATAAAATTTTTCTATCATTAAATCTGTCAATTTTAACGCTGATTTTAGATATTTAATATCTCCTGTAGCCTCATAAAGCTCGATCAATCCCCAGCTAAAAAATGCATAATCATCTAAAAGCCCTTCAACTTTTACCTCTCCATCTTTGTATAGGTGGTATAGAGTGTCATTTTTAAACATCGTGTTTAAAATAAAATCTGCTGCAGTCTTTGCTTTTTCTATTAAATCTCTATCCTCAAACCCTTTTCCTGCTTTTGCCAATGCAGATATCATAAGTCCGTTCCAGTCTGTTAAAACTTTATCATCTTTTTGTGGGTGGACCCTTTTTTCTCTTGCATCAAAAAGTTTTTTTCTTATCTCTTCCAATTTAGTTTCTAATTGGTCTTGGTTCATGTTTAAATCATTTGCCAGTTCTCTTATAGGTTTCTTTAAATATAAAATATTCCTCCCTGTCAAATGTCCTGTAGCTTCCTCTAAATAGTTTCCTTCCTCTTTAACATTAAAAACTTTGATTACAAGACTCAACTCTTCATCATTTAAAACTTCTTTAAGTTCATCGATAGTCCAAGTATAAAATTTACCCTCTTCACCTTCACTGTCTGCATCCTCAGAAGAGTAGAAAACGCCTTCCTTAGATGTCATATCTCTTAAAACATAAGCTATAGTCTCTTGTGCGGTTTTTTTATAGAAATTGTTTTTTGTAAGTTGATAGGCTTCTGTGTATGCCATTGTTAACATTGCTTGGTCGTATAGCATCTTTTCAAAATGAGGCAGTAACCACTCTCTATCTGTTGAGTATCTATGAAATCCAAACCCTACATGGTCATACATACCACCAAGTCTCATATTAATGAGCGTTTTTTCAGCCATCTTCAAAGCTTCCATTTCTTTTGTATGATAGTAGTATCTAAGTAAAAACAGAATGTTGTGTGGGGTTGGGAATTTTGGCTTGATAGAAAATCCGCCATATTCTTTATCAAATCTTGATTTTAAATCTAAATAACAAGCATCTATAATATCTTTTGAAATCTCGTCAGATTTTCCTTTAAAATCGTTTTTAAGATATTCGATAACTTTTTCTGCTCTTTGGATTAAGTCTTCTTTATTGTTTTTCCAGTATTCAGCTACGCTTGTTAGCAAATCCACAAGTCCTATTCTGCCGGGTCTTGAATATTTTGGGAAATAAGTTCCTGCAAAAAATGGCTTTTTATCCGGAGTCATAATAATGGTCAAAGGCCAGCCACCACTTCCATTAAACATAAGACAAACATTCATATAAATAGAATCTATATCAGGTCTTTCTTCTCTGTCTACTTTTATAGAGACAAAGTTTTCATTTAGAATTTTTGCAACTTCTTCATCTTCAAAAGATTCTTTTTCCATCACATGACACCAATGGCAGGATGAGTATCCAATAGACAAAAAGATTGGTTTGTCTTCTTTTTTTGCTTTTTCAAACGCTTCATCACACCAAGGATACCAATCCACCGGATTATAAGCATGCTGAAGTAAATATGGACTCTTTTCATTTATAAGTCTGTTTGGCTTTTTATTCATGATAACCTCTGTACTTTTATTTTGTTTAAAATCTTAGATAACTGCAAGAAGTTTAACAATAGGATTTATCATAATTAATTTGGGCTTAGAAGATCGTGTCAATAATAAAGCTAAATGATAGCAAAGCAGAAAAGTTGAAAATAGAAACCGTTTTTATGTCTTAATTATTATCATGTACCTCCTCCCAATATTGCTTATTCACTTTCTCGTTTTTCTTCAGATTTGTTAATTTTAGAATTTTTAAATATTTCAAATAATTCCATAGGTAGTGGTAAAACTATAGTATTGGAGTTGTATTGACCAACTGTTGATAATGTTTCTAAATATCTTAACTGCAATGCTATTGGCTGTTTAGCAAGCATTTCTGCAGCTTCTGTAAGCTTTTGCGCTGCTTGATATTCTGCCTCCGCTTGAATGACTTTTGCCCTTCTTTCTCTTTCTGCCTCTGCTTGTCTTGCAATTGCTCTTTTTAGTTCCTCTGGAATGTCTATTCTTTTTAATTCAACAGTTATAACTTTAATTCCCCATTGGTCTGTTTCTTGGTCTATTATTTCCTGAAGTTTTGAATTAATTTTTTCTCTTTGAGATAAAAGCTCATCAAACTCAGCTTGACCGCATATACTTCTTAATGTAGTTTGAGATATTTTAGATACTGCATAAAAATAATTTTCTACATTTATAACGGCTTTGATAGGGTCTACAACTTTAAAATAGACAACTGCGTCCACTTGTACAGATATGTTATCTTTTGTTATTACATCCTGTGGTGGAACATCCATAGTAACAACCCTTAAATCCACTTTAACCATCTTATCAATGAAAGGAATTAAAATAAACATTCCCGGACCTTTTGGTCTTCCTAAAACTCTACCAAGTCTAAAAACAACAGCCCTTTCATACTCATTAATTATTCTGACTGAAGTTGCCAAAAAGATAATGGCTAATACAACTAAAACAGGTATAAATCCAGCCATAGCAAAAACACCTCCCAAACTTTGTATTATTAATACAACTTTATTAATTCCAACGATCGATAGAAACATTACAACAGCAAAAATAATAAAAATAATTAAATCTTTCAAGCTACAGTCTCCTCAATCCATTTTAAATAATCTTCAAAGCCATCAATAATTGGCAGTGCTATAATCTCCGGAACAGTATAACTATGCATCTTTCTTACTTCTTCTATTAGTTTTTTAAATACGCCTTTTTTTGTCTTTATAATCATCAAAGACTCTTCTGCTTTTTCTATGTTTCCTTGCCAAAAGAATACGGAATTTACTTTTTCAACTATATTTACACATGCCACAATATGATTCTCTACTAAATAGTTTGCTATTTTTTCTGCTTCTTCCTTAGATGGAGTGGTTATTAGTATAACTATATACTCCATGCCTTCCTCCTTTAGTCAATAAATCTTTTTGTAATATCTTGATAGCTGTCTATTCTTCTATCTCTAAAAAATGGCCAAGTAGTTCTAACTGAATCTATGATTGATAAATCTACTTCACAAATGATGTTTTCTTCTTTATCTACAGAGCCTTTAACAAGAAGTTCTCCGTAAGGATTTGATACAAAGCTTTGACCCCAAAACTCTATTCCTTCATTTCCGTCAGGGCTTTCTTCATAACCGACTCTATTAATCGCCACTGCATAACAGCCGTTGGCTACTGCATGAGACCTTTGGATTGTTTCCCATGCGTTATACTGAGAATTTCCAAACTCTTCTTTTTCCGATGGAAGCCATCCTATAGCAGTTGGGTAAAATAGAATTTTAGCACCTGATAATGCGGTTAACCTTGCAGCTTCTGGATACCATTGGTCCCAGCAGATCAAAATGCCAATATCCGCATACTTTGTTTTAAAAGTTTTGTATCCAAGGTCTCCGGGAGTAAAATAAAACTTTTCATAAAAATGTGGGTCATCCGGGATATGCATTTTTCTGTATTTTCCAAGATAACTTCCGTCAGCATCAATTACTACCGCTGTATTGTGATAAATTCCTTCTGTTCTTTTCTCAAACAAAGATGCTATTATCACAACTTTTAAATCTTTTGCCATTGTTTGTAAGGTTTTTATAGTCTTAGAATTTTCATTTATTTCTTCTGCAAGCTTAAAATAAGACCAATCTTCAACTTGACAGAAATATTTAGACTTAAAAAGCTCTTGAGTACAGATAATGTTAGCTCCATTTCTTGCAAGGTCTTTAATTTTTTCTAAGGTTTTTTCAAAATTTTCTTCTACATCATCGCTACATTTCATTTGAATCAAGCCTACATTTACTTTATCCATTTCAACCTCTCAATATTTTGATATACACTTTTCTATTTCTTGGTCCGTCAAACTCTGCAAAAAATACACCTTGCCATGTTCCAAGCAGCAGTCTTCCATTTTCTATAATAATATTTATACTGTTGCCTGTGAGAATAGATTTTATGTGTGCAGCAGCGTTGCCTTCAATATGTTTGTAATTATTCATCCATGGAACAAGTTTTTCAAGATGATTTTTTACATCATAAACAACATCAGGGTCAGCATTTTCATTTATAAAAACACCAGCCGTTGTATGTGGCACATATACAGTGCAAATGCCAGAGTCTACTTTACTCTCCGAGATAGCCTGACTTATTAAGTCTGTAATATCAATAAAATCTGTATGACTTTTAGTTCTTAAGTTAATGGTTATTAACATTGCTTTTCAACCTTCATACGAAAATTTGGATATAAAATATATTACACTGATTAATCTCATTTTAAAATATTAGATAGAA
Organism: Sulfurihydrogenibium sp. YO3AOP1; assembly: GCF_000020325.1. Lineage (NCBI taxonomy): Bacteria > Pseudomonadati > Aquificota > Aquificia > Aquificales > Hydrogenothermaceae > Sulfurihydrogenibium > Sulfurihydrogenibium sp. YO3AOP1. Next base: position 816,026 of record NC_010730.1, on the reverse strand, counting down.
TTATAATAATAGTAATCATTTTTAATAAAGGAGATATATCATGAAAAAAGTTTTTATTGGGTTAATGCTTGTAGTGGCATCAGCTTTTGCGGCAAATCCAGAAGATTTGATTGGCAAAAAGTTTATTGATGTGTATGGAAAAGATGAAAAGGGTAAAATTGTAAAGCTTTCTGATGTGGCAGGAAAAGGTAAGTCAGTTGTGGTTGTATACTGGGCTATTGGCGATGTAGATACTTATAAGGTATTACCAGAAATAAATAAAATTGGTAAAAAATATAAGGATAAAATCATTCTTATTGCACCGCTACTCAGTGTATCTGATGATAAAGAAGTAAAGGAGGCTAAAAAGTTGCTTCATTTTGATTTTCCAGTATGGCTGGCCGGAAGTGATTCAATTAAAGCATATTCTATAGAAAAAGTAGATGTTCCTTACATTGTATTTATTGATAAAGACGGAACGATAAAAAACATAATGGTAACTGCAAGAGACTTAAAGAAAATAGAGGAAAACATTAAAAACCTAATAAAATGAATCTTTATTTTTATGCATTCTTAGGAAGTTTGTTTGCAGGACTGGCTACTGTTATAGGTGCCTTTCCTGTTTTGATTGGTAGAAAAATAAGTCCAAAAGTTCAAGATGTTCTCCTTGGGTTTAGTGCTGGAATAATGTTAGCAGCTTCAGTTTTCTCTTTGATAATTCCAGCTTTAAGCATCTCAGAAAATGCCTTTCACAAACCCTTTAACGTATTTTTTATTTCTTTTGGAATTTTATGCGGAACTTTTTTATTTTTAATCTTGGACAAATTGATACCGGAAGATTATTTTTTGAAGATTTATGAAAATTCTGATGCAAAAGCTTTAAAGAAAATGTGGCTTTTTGTTTTGGCAATCACAATTCACAACTTTCCTGAAGGTATGTCTTCAGCCTTAGGGTTTTTTAAGGGTGATATATACGGCGGAATATCCTTAGCTTTTGGTATAGGTGTTCAAAATATTCCGGAGGGTATGGCGGTTGCCTTAGCACTTCACTTAAAGGGCTTTTCTATTAAAAAGTCTATTTTTGTATCACTTTTGACAGGATTGGTTGAACCAATAGGCGGACTGGTTGCGATCGCTATATTTACAATTTCAAACTATATACTACCCTTTGGTCTTGCCTTTGCAGGTGGAGCAATGCTCTTTATTGTAAGCAAAGAGATGATACCGGAAACTCATAAAAAAGGCTATGAGACGGAGGCGACCCTTGGTCTAATAGCCCGGGTTTATTTTTATGATGATTTTAGACACAGTTTTATCATAGAAAACAAATATTAACAAAGTAAATTTATATTACAAAAAGGTTAAGGAGAGGAAAATGGATATTTTTAGTTATCTATTTGGAATAGTGTTATTTTTAATAGCTTCTTATTTTTTGTATAAGAAATTTAAAAAAGATATTCAAAAAGGCAAGTGTGCAGCCTGCAACCTTTCAGAAGGCTGTGAAAGCATAAAAAAGATTGAGATAAAATGAGAAAAGCTTTTCTTTTATTGTCCATTTTTTTATATGCAATATTTCTATTAGAAAGCATTACTGGATACTGGATAGAAAAACCAAGAGAGATTTCGGCATTATTTTTTAACCTTTTAGAAAGAGGTGATGTTTACTGGCTTCATGTAAATATACTTCCGATTTTATTATATATTCTGATTTTATTCCATACCACATTTACATTAAAAAGATATTTTGACTATAAACTTGTTCTGACTCTCAATATTCTAATTTTTATCTTTCTTATATTTTTGCATTTTAAATAGGAGATAGCTATGAGCAGAAGAGACTTATTGAAATTAATTGGTCTTGGTTTACTTCCTTTTGAATCCTTTGCAGGAATTTTAGATGCTTTTAAAAAGACTAAGCCGGTGGATTTGATTAAGTATACACCGCAAGATAAGCTTTACATTGTTGATATTAAAGGTATTCCAGATTCTGTTAAAAATTTAGATTTAAAAAATTATAGATTAAAAGTATTTGGTAATGTTCAGCAGAGCTTTGAATATACCTATCAAGATATTTTAAGCATGGATTTTGTAGAAAAAGATATGATCCTTGAATGTGTCTCTAATGCCAAAGGTGATAAAATAGGGAAGATAAAAGTTAAAGGAATTTTGTTATCTAAAATATTAGAAAAATCAAAGCCATCGAAAAACAGTAAAGAAGTTGTTTTTAGGTCTTTTGACGGATATCATACAAGCATAGAAATTGATTATATCAATCAATACAATCCAGTCTTAGTATATCAGATAAACGCAGATGAAGACGGAAGATTATTTAAGCCTTTAAATTTAGACCATGGATATCCATTAAGGGTTGTGTGTCCTGAAAAGTGGGGTTATAAATCTGCTAAATGGATTAAAGAGATAGAAGTCGTTAGTTATGATTATAAAGGATATTGGGAAAAACAAGGTTGGAGCGATAGGGCTATCAGAGGAAAGGACTATTTTGATATAAAATGATTTAATCCGGGAGCTTTAAGCTCCCGGGCAAGGATTGTTATATTTGAGGCTTTGGTGTCTTAGGTGAAGAAGGTGGTAGAACTGGTAATTTTAAAGCATCTTCTGGTATTTTTCCGGTTAAAGAATCTAAGAATGCAACAATTTTATCAACCTCTTCTTCTGTTAGATTAATTCCAAGTTGTGTTTCTCCCATTATTTTAACAGCTTCTCTTATATCCCAAACTTTTCCATCATGGAAGTAAGGATATGTTCTTGTTATGTTTCTTAAAGATGGAACTTTATAAACATATTTGTCTGCTTCATTTTTTGTAACATTGTATCTACCTAAGTCCTTAGGGTCTTGGTATGGATATGGTTTAACAATTCCAAATTTTTGGAACATACCACCACCAACTGCAACACCATTATGACAAGATGCACAACCTTTTTCTATAAATAATTTCAATCCTTCTTTTTCCTTTTCTGTTAATGCCTTTGTATTACCTTTTAGAAATTCATCAAATCTTGATGGTGTAACTAAGGTTCTTTCAAAAGCAGCAATTGCTTTTGCTACGTTGTCATAAGTAACAGGGTCTTTATCTTGTGGGAATGCTTTTTTAAACTCTGCAACATATGCATCAATAGATTTTAATCTTGCTATTACAATTTCTGGGTTTGGCATGGACATTTCAACAGGATTTAAGATTGGTCCTTTTGCTTGTTCTTCTAAATTCTTAGCTCTTCCATCCCAAAATTGTGCAATGTGAAATCCTGCGTTTAATACAGTTGGTGCATTTTTTCCACCTGTTTGGAACTTGTGTCCAAGGGATGTTTCAACACCATCTACTCCATAAGTTGCCAAGTTGTGGCAAGTATTACAGCTAATAACACCACTTAAAGATAATCTTGGGTCATAATAAAGTTTCTTTCCAAGTTCTATTTTTTCTTTTGTTGTTGGATTATCTGATGGTGCTGGTATTTGTTTTGGTAATGGTTGGAAGTAGTTTCTTGCTTGGTTTAATAAATCCTTATCATTAATTTTTTGTCCTGCAATAGAAAAAGAAGCAACACCAACGATAGCAGTAGAAACCAATCCAGCTATGGCTAATTTTTTCATCTAACTCCTCCTTAATAGTAATTATTATTAATAATTATAAATCTTTAACGGAAGAAAGTCAAATTTTTGTAAGACTGTTATAAAAATTTTTGTAAGTTGTAGAATGATATGTAAATATAGCTCTACTTTTACTTGTCATCATGAAGACTTAAGTCCGAAGGATCTCCTCTTTTAAAAGTTAGAAAGGAAGGAGATTCTTCGCTTCGCCCAGAATGACAACTTTGATTTTTGGAACAGTCTCGCTGCAGAATGATAATCAAAAGGTTGATTAATTTTTAGACTTAGTCAAAATTTTAACAGTACTCTCAATTTTTGCCAAAACTATAACGAGAAATCTCATCCTTTTAACTCAAAGCCTCTTTCGCCATGTACTGCCTCATCAAGACCCATAACTTCCGTCTCTTCATCAACTCTTGCACCACGAGATAAAGTTGATGTAATAAAGTATAAAATAGCTGTCATTATTCCAGTAAACAAGATTACAGCCACTAAACCTAAAATTTGTATAAAAAACTGCTTTATATTTCCATACAACAAACCAGCTCCAGCTGGATTAACCTGTGGATTTGCAAAAATACCAGTTGCCAATGTTCCCCATATTCCGTTTAATCCATGAACTCCAAATACATCTAAGGAATCATCATATCTAAATCTATGTTTTAACCAAAAAACGCCTATAAATCCTATAATTCCGGCAACAAAACCTATTATGATACTTCCACCTAAACCTACAAATCCGGCTGCCGGTGTAATTGCTACAAGTCCCGACACTGCTCCAGATGCTGCACCAAGCATTGTTGCCTTTTTTGTAATTATCCACTCTACTAACATCCAAGATAAAGTTCCAAGCGCTCCGGCTGTATTAGTTATCAAAAGTGCAGATGCCGCTATTTCATCTGCTTTAAGCTCGCTGCCTGCATTAAAACCAAGCCAGCTAAACCATAACAAACCTGCTCCGGCAACCGTTAAAACTACAGAAGATGGTAAGATTGCTTTTCTACCAAAATCATTTCTTTTGCCCAATAATAGTGCAAGTACAAGACCTGATATTCCAGAAGCAGTTTCTACAACCGTTCCACCTGCAAAGTCTAATAATCCAAGCTTTGATAAAAATCCACCACCCCATACCCAGTGAGCAACAGGTGAATATACAAGAGTTATCCAAAGAATTACAAATACTAACCAAGCCTCAAATTTCATTCTTTCAATAACTGCACCACTGACTAATGCTACTGTAATTGCAGCAAACGTTAATTGAAATGCTACAAATAATAAAGTTGGAATATTTCCCACTGACCATATATCATTTACAGAAATGCCATTTAAAAGTACATTTTCCAAGCTGCCTATTATTCCTCCAATATCCGTTCCGAAAGCCAGTGAGTATCCCCATAGCACCCACACTACAGAAGTAATACAATAAGCTAAAAAGCTCATTCCGATCGTGTTAAGGATATTTTTTGTTCTTGTCATTCCACCGTAAAATAAAGCAAGACCTGCCGGTGTCATCAGCATGACTAATGCAGTTGCAACAAGAACCCACGCTGTGTTACCAACATCTAACTTTTTAGCTTCTTCTGCATAAGATAACAAAGGTATTAAGCTTGTTGTTAAAATCAATATTTTTTTCATCTTTAACCACCTCTTGAAAATTCTCAAATCATTAGAATATGCAACTTTGATGCCAAATTAAAAATATAAGTTTTTCAGTATCTTAAATAATTATCAAATTTTTTAATTGAACAAAAATTCAGCAATTTTATAAACCTTTTGCACGTTTTTTGTGCAAATTACACTCTACTTCTCACCTCTCATATTTTTATTGCAATAAAGTTAAATAAATACACTGGGCGAGAAATCAGTAATTTTTATAAAATTTAAAAAGGAGATCTTTCGGACTTACGTCCTCAAAATGACAAGGAAAGTATGGGTAATTCATGAATTGCCATTACAGAAGAGGATTGAGAATTTAGAAGCAAAGTATCGCTATTTTGTGAAGCCGGCGAGAAATCTATTGCTTTTACTGAATTTCTTGCCCGACGTATTGTATAATCATATTGTTAAATAAATAACAAAGGAGAGAAAAATAATAAAATGAATATAAAAATGGGCGTTGCTAAAGCTGGAATAAAACCTTCCGGCGATTATGATATTTTAGTTTTAATATTTCCACCATCGGTATATTCGGCAGTTTTTACTAAAAATTCCTTAGCAGCTGCACCTGTGATATATGATAAGTTAGTTTGCTCATTGCAAGATAAAATTTCTGCTATAGTTGTCAACAGTGGAAATGCAAACGCCTGCACAGGACAGCAAGGTTACGAAAATGCAGAAAAGATGGCACAGATAACAGCTGAAAGTCTTGGTATTGATAAAGAAGAAGTGTTAGTATTTTCTACAGGTGTTATAGGCGTTCAGCTTCCTATGGATAAAGTAAAAAATGGTATAGAGACTGCTTCTTCATCATTACAGGAGCTTGATTTAGAATTAGCAGCAAGGGCTATATCAACAACCGATGCATTTTATAAATATTACGAAACAAACGGACTGATAGAGGATAAAGTTTTTACCGTAAAAGGCATTGCAAAAGGTGCTGGAATGATACATCCAAACATGGCTACAATGTTAGCTTACATTTTTACCGATGTAAAAATAGATAAACCTACCCTTGACAAAATTACAAAATTAGTTGTAGACAGAACCTTTAACTCTATCTCTGTTGATGGATGTGAAAGTACAAATGACAGCTTTGTAATAGTAGCAACAGGAGAAAGTGATGTTGAAATAAACGATTCTAACAAACTTTATTTTGCAAAAAAAGTTTATGAAGTTGCTTTAGAGCTTGCAAAAATGATAGTAAAAGATGGAGAAGGTGCTACAAAACTTATAGAAATAAATGTTCATCAAGCATTTTCAAAAGATGAAGCAAGAAAAATTGCAGAAAGTATAGCATTATCTAACTTGTTTAAAACAGCAATGTTTGGAAACGACCCAAATTGGGGAAGAATTTTAGCGGCAGTAGGTCAAACTCATATCGGAATTGATTTTTCTAAAGTAAAACTTTATTTAGGAGATTTCTTATTATACAGCGGACAGCCATTAGAATTTGACAAAAAACAGGCAAGTGAATATCTAAAGAATAACAAGGAGATAAGAATTGATTTATACTTAGGTCGCGGAGAAGAAGAATGGACTTATTACACATGCGACCTTGGATATAAATACGTTGAGATAAATGCAGAGTATACGACTTGACACTAAAGTTTAATCTATATGCATTAGATAAAAGATTAGAAGAATATGGAGGATGTTCCAAAATTTCCTTATGACTAAAAAGTAAACTTTGCTATTCATCCTGGGGCTGTAAAGCAAAGGATCACATTTTTATTAAATCTGTCATTTTTTTTATTATAATGTATGATAAAATTATGCCAAGATAAGATGTATAAACTGAGGCTTTATGTGTATGAATTTTAAAAAGATTTTATTAAGCTTGTTTATATTTAGCTTGTTATTTAATATATTCCATGATTATGTTATTCAAAACATAGAAAAACATGATGTGCAAGTTTTAGTTTTAGAGGAAAAACAAAGTAATCAAAAAGACCAAGTCTCAGACCTTATAAACAAAATTCATCAAGCATTACACATGCCCTACATTCAAATTGAGAATACTCATAATTATAACTATGAAATAACATCTAAATTTTCAGCAGATTTAAAATCTGATTTATTCAAATATCAACTAATCTCAGAAATCTTTAAACCACCCATATTAATTTAACCCTCCTTTTAACCATCTACAAAATCCTAAAATAATAAGCGATTTATAAACTTTCGGAGGCAAACTATGAAAAGAATATTATTAGCATTGTTTACATCTTTTAATTTAGTAAATGCAGAAACTTTTGAAGAGATATTAGAAAAAAGCATTAACAATGACCTTATAAAAAGTAAGTATTACGAAGTAATGTCCTATGAAGGAGATATAATCAAAGCAAAAGCACTCCCAAATCCGGAAGGATACATAAGCTTTGAAAGACTGACAGGAAATAATACATCAGGAAATCTAACAGAATTTCATATACTTCAACCGCTAAGGTTGTATGGACAAAGAAAGTATCAAACAAACCAAGCAGAAAAGGAGTTTCAGCATCAAAAACTAAACTTTGAAGCGTTCAAAAATACATATACAGGGAATCTATACACGTTATTCTACGAAGCATTGTACAACAAATATTTATATGAAATAGCTCAGGAAGAGATGAAAACATCAAAACAAATTTTAGATTTTATAAAAAAGACCTATCAACTTGGAGAGACTACAAAGCTTGACTTACTTAGAGGAGAAAAAGATTATAAATTTACGGAAGTAAAACTTAATTTATCAAAAACTAAGTATGAAGAGTCGGTAAAAAGGTTATCAGGGTTTGTAGGATTTGATATAAAAGACGTTGAAGGGGATATAAATCAGATAAGACAGATAAAAGATAAAGATTTAACGACATTGCCACAAATTACAGCCATAAATAGTAAGATAGAATCCTTAGAAAATTCATACAAATTTCAAAAAGCTTTAGCAAAACCACAAATTAGCGTAGGTTTTATCACAACAGAGCAAGCAACCGGCAAATACTCTGCAGGTTTGATGCTAACTTTTAGCATACCTGTATTTTACAAAAACTTAGGAGAGATTGTTAACATACAAAACCAAAAGGCAAGCTTTGAAAAATTACAAAATTATCAGCTTGAAAATATAAAGCAAACCACAGCAGCCATAAAAGAAAGCTACAACATTTTAAAATCTCAGCTTGAAGAGATAGATAACAAAGTCTTACCGGATATGAAGGCTCAACTAAGTCTTGCAGAAAAAAGCTATAAGTTAAGAGAGTTAACACTTTTTGAGTATCTTACAATAAAATCTCAGTATTATGAATTACTTAGATACAGGGCTGAATTGTTAATGCAAATTCATAAGCTTTATGGTGAATACATTGCAATAGTAGGTGAGTAAGTGGTTGATAGGTTAAAAATCTACTTTTCACGTTTAATTTAAAAAGGAGGTAAACATATGTTAGTTAGAAAAGCTTCAATAATGATTTTACTTTTATCACTATTTACTCTATCAAACGCTCAGGAGATTATACTTAAACCAGAGATTGGAAAAAAGATAAATCTAAAATCCGAAAAAGTGAAAAAAGGTGAGGTGGCAGAGTATCAAACATTTCCAGCAGTGGTAAATGAAGACCCAACATTAAGCTTTGCCGTTTCATCTCCTGTGGAAGGAATAGCTGAAAGGGTTTATGTTAAGCTTGGAGACCATGTAAAAAAAGGTCAGATATTGCTAACTGTTTATTCTCCAACGATTGCAAACTTGCAAGCAAATATCGAAATGGCAAAGGTTAAATTCCAAACAGCCAAGCAGGTATTAGAAAGAGAAGAAAATCTTTATAAAGAAGAAGTTATACCGTTTGCAAGATATCAAACAGCAAAAATTGAATATGAAAAAAGTCTTGGAGAGTATCAAGCATTGAAAAAAGCTCTAAGCTCTTATGGAGAAGTCAAAGGAAATTCTATTCTTTTAAGAAGTAAAGTTAACGGATTTGTTGCTGATATTAAAGTAATAAATGGTAACCCTGTAAATGTTGGTGAAGAACTTATGAGAATCCATTCTCATGAGAGACTTTGGGTAATTGCTCAGGTGCCTTTTGAAATTACAAAAGATTTAAAAATTGGTCAAAAAGTTATTGTAATATCCCCGCTAAATAAAGAAATCATCGGAACGTTAAGTCTTATAAGTCATGAGATTGACCCAAAAACAAGAAGAAATGATATAAGAATAGTTGTCAATAATGTAGAAGATTTTCTTAAACCTAATCTTTTTGTAAATGTAAAATTACCGCTTAAATCAACCAACGGTGTTTTAGTTCCTTTAAAAGCTGTTTTTGAAGAAAAAAGCATATACTACTGCTTTGTAAAATCAGGCAATAAAGCCATTTTAAGAGAGGTTAAGATAGCTGAAAAGGTAGGAGATTTTTATAAAGTTATTTCAGGACTAAAAGAAGGTGAAGAGGTTATCACCGATGGTCTAATCTTTCTTAAAACTCAGGTTTTTGGGGGTGCCGGAGAATGATTGACTTTATCTTAAGATATAAATTTATAGTTATTTTCATTCTGTTCTTGATTGTTGGTATTGGTATTTACTCATTTAAAAGCTTACCAATAGATACTTTTCCAGACCCAACACCAGTTCAAGTAAACATTTACACAGAAGCTCCCGGCTTGTCGGCTGAGGAGGTAGAAAGTCTTATTACAAAAAAAGTAGAAACATCCATGTCTGGAATTAAAGATGTTACAACCGTTAGAAGCGTATCTTTACCCGGTTTATCTTATGTATCGATATTTTTTAAAGACGGAACGGATATATACTTTGCAAGAAGGCTTGTAATGGAGAAATTAACAGCAGTAAAAGGAATGCTGCCATCCCAGTATAATCCGGTGATGGGACCAAACAGCTCAGGGCTTGGAAATGTTCTTTTTTATGTTTTAACATCTAAAACAACTCTTTTAACAGATTTAAGAACTATCCAAGAATGGAAGATTAGACCTTTGATAATGTCGGTTGATGGAGTAGAAGAGATAAGCCAGTGGGGACCAGAAAAAGCTTTTTTAGTAAAGCCAGACCCGGAGAAATTACTTGCCCTTGGATTATCTCTTGATGACATAGCTAATGCAGTAGAAAAAGGCGCTGGAATTGCAGGCGGTGGATTTTCTAAAACTCCGGAAGGAGATTTAATCGTTAGGTCAGTTGGATACTACACAAGCATTGAAGATATCGGAAATATATCGATCCAATCCTTAAATGGAACTATCATAAAACTAAAAGACATAGCCAAGATAGAAGAAGGGGAAGTACCAAACAGAAGAGGAGCTTTTACATTAAACGGTGAAGAAGTGCAAGGAAACATCATCTTAAAAAGAGTAAATACAAGCACCCAAGAATTGGTAGCTAAATTAAAAGAAAGAATTGAAGAAGTTAAAAAAATACTGCCTAAGGATGTGGATTTAAAAGTAATCTATGACCAGTCTTATCTCACCCAAAAGGCGATCTTTACAATAGAAAAAGCTTTATTGGAAGGAATAATTTTAATCTCTATTGCTATGCTTTTCTATCTTGGCAATATCAGAGCTGCTTTTTTAGTTGTTCTATCTATTCCGCTTACTCTTTTAATGGCTTTCATATTCATGAAAAACTTTGATATAAGCGGTAATTTAATGTCTTTAGCAGGTCTTGCTATTGGAATAGGGCTTTTTGCAGATGCGACGGTTGTGGTTGTAGAAAATATTTACAGACATTTACATGAAACCGGTCTATCTCAAATAGGAGAATCTAAAAACAGCATAGTTTCAAAGTCAGTAAAAGAAGTTTTTAAACCGGTTTTATTTGCAATTTTAATAATAACCATCGTCTTTTTGCCTATCTTTAGTTTTGAATCTGTTGAAGGTAAGTATTATAAGCCGTTAGCTTTGACAATAATTTTTGCTTTAATCTCATCTCTTTTAGTTGCATTTGTGTTTATGCCTGTAATGTCTTATTTCATTTTAAAGCCATCTAAAGAAGAAGAGACAAAAATCATGAGATATATAAACGATGTATATCACAAGATTTTATACAAACTATTAAGATATCCAAAGGCGGTTATTTCTATCGTTTTAACGGCATTTATTTTTTCCTTGTTTTTACTTTCAAGAATAGGAACAGAGTTTGCACCTACTCTTGATGAAGGAGCTGTTTTAGTAAAAAGCTTTTTAAATCCAAACGTCTCTTTACAAGAATCAAAAATGGTTGCAAGCTTTGTGGAAGAAATGGCAAAATCCTTTCCAGAAGTTGAAAATGCTTTTTCGAACATAGGAAGAGCAGAAAGAGGTGAGCCAGAAGATGTTAGCTACATAGAGACGTTCATCACTTTAAAGCCATACGACCAATGGAAAAATTTTAAAACTAGACAAGAGTTTGAAAATGCACTTCGGGAAAAACTTAAAGATTTCCCCGGGGTATCATTTAGCTTTACACAACCTATCCAAATGAGAATCGATGAACTTTTATCCGGCGTAAAATCTACCGTGGCTATAAAAGTGTTTGGAGACGATTTAAACAAAGTAAATGAAATAGCTTTCAAAATTAAAGAGATAGTCGAAAATACAAAAGGTGCTGTCGATGTAGAAACAGAAAGCCAATCAGGAAAACTTCAACTTAAGATAACTCCAAAGATAGACCAGCTAAATAGATACAATCTAAAAACAGAAGATATTTTAGCTCTTGTTGGAAAATACTTTGCAGGATACGAAGCAAATCAAGTAAAAGAAGGGCTGATAACATTCCCTGTAATCGTCAGACTTCCGGAGGATTATATAAACGATATAGAAAAGATAAAAAACATTCCTATCCAAACGAAAGATGGCTACTTGCTTACATTGTCACAGGTTGCAGATTTAGAGATAACGCCCGGATTTTTCAAGATAAGACATGAAAATGGAATTAGGTATGCCTTGGTTCTATCTAATCTTGAAGGAAGAGATTTAGGTGGATTTGTCCAAGAGCTAAAAAATAAGATAAGCACACAGATAAAACTTCCGGAAGGTTATTTTATACAATTCTCAGGACAGTTTGAAAACCAAGAAAGAGCAATGAAAAGACTGTCTATCATTGTTCCAATAGCAATTTTCTTAATCTTTGTCTTGCTGTATATAAATTACAACTCAGTAAAAGATGCTTTGATAGTTATGTTAAACGTTCCTTTTGCTACCATTGGCGGAATAGTATCGCTCTACATATCAGGCTATAACCTATCAGTTCCGGCTGCAATTGGATTTATTGCTGTATTTGGCATTGCTACATTAAACGGAGTTGTGCTAATATCTTATATAAGACAGCTTTTACAGGAAGGATTAGATATAGATAAAGCTATAGAAAAAGCAACCCGCTTAAGACTAAGACCAATATTAATTACAGCTACCGCAGCATCCTTAGGACTTATACCAATATTACTAACCTCAGATATTGGTTCAGAAACTCAAAAACCTATTGCTACTGTCGTCATAGGTGGAATATTCACATCTACCATGCTAACACTGTTAATTTTACCTATAGTTTATAAGACGTTTTACAGAGTCGGACTGAAAAATGCTTGAAAATCTTTTACAAATATTTGTGTTTTTTATACTTGGTTATACGGCAATAAAGCTGAAAATAATTCCGCAAGAATACTCAAAAGCATACATAGACTACATAATGAATTTTGGCTTTCCAGCCCTGGTTGTTTACAATATCTACAGACTAAGATTTAGCTTAGACGTTTTGGGTATTATAATCCTTGGCTGGATAGCCATCTTTTTGACTATCTTTGTCTCCCATCTAATCTCAAAAAGCTTAAAATTAGACAAAAAAAGAACGGTTGCATTCATAATGATGTCTACATTTTCTAACACAGGATTTCTTGGATATCCATTTATCCACTCTTTGTATGGAGAGGAGGGTTTGAGATACGCGGTAATTTTTGATAATCTTGCAATGTTTTTACCTATCTTTTTACTTGCACCATTTATAATAAACTATGCAAAGGAAGGAAGCACTAAAATCAACATCAAAAAATTACTTCTTTTCCCGCCGTTTATTGCGTTAGTTATAGGTGTATCTTTAAAACCCTTTGATGTCCCGGAAATTTTTCTAAATCTTCTAAAAACACTTGGTATGACTGTTATTCCTATTATCTTATTTTCTGTTGGCTTAAATCTAAGATTTTCACACATAGGCAAAGATTTAAAGCTTTTAACGGTTAATATGTTGGTAAAACTATTTGCATCACCTTTAATTTTGCTTCTTATCTTACTGATTTTGAAAATAGATTTAACTCTACCTTATAAAGTAGCAATTTTGCAACTTGCTATGCCGCCCATGGTTTTAGCCTCCATTTATCTAATAGATGCTGACCTTGAAAAAGATTTTGCAGTCTCTTCTGTAGCAATTGGCATTATTTTAAGCTTTCTATCAGTGCCAATATGGTATTTTTTATTGAATAGTCTGAGTACGTAAAGATTTACTGTATGTTAAGATTAAATATCTTAGATTAGAAATTAGTGATTTCTATAGAATTTAAAAATGAGAACCTTTGGACCTACCTCCTCAGGATGACAAAGAAGTGAATGTAGAGGCAATTCATGAATTGCCATTACAGAAGTTAAGAGTAAAATATCGTCATTCTGCAGCCGGCGAAGAATTTTCTCTTTCACACCTTATTCTGTCACTCTGAGCGAAGCGAAGAGTCTCCTTTTTTTCTTTTCAAATCAAAGAATTAAAAGAGGAGATCCTTCGGACTAAAGTCCTCAGGATGACGAGGAAAGACAAACTTACAAAAATTTTGGAACAGTCTCTTCTGCAGCCGGCGAAGAATCTCCTACTTTTACCCAATTTTTTACTCTAAGAACTGCCCCCAACATCCAACACTTTTAACTTTTACTTTTTTAAAAGAGGAAAGTAAAAGACGATCCGCATCCAGCGACAGGTGAAGAAGCTAATACTTTTTTAAAAATTTCTCGCCTATAGCTTTGGATAAATTTATTTTGTATGCTTAACTTTTTTTTCTAAACTTTTCTAACATTTTTTCAACAATTTCTTCAGCAGGAACATTGTAATTTTTTTCTCTGATTAATCTTTTTAATTCCTCAATTCTTTCTTTTCTCATCTCTTGCTCCTTAATAATCTCCTCTAACAATTTATTCAACTCCTTGTCGTCTAAAAAATCCTTCAAGGTTTATTTTCCTCTCGCAAGCTTTTAAAATTAGCTACAAATCTCAAATTTAGTATAATAAATATTCGGTAAATAATTAAAAAACTTTATTAATTTTAAAATAAGCGGAATTTAATCTTAAATTAATATAACCTATAGAAGTTGTTGAAAAAATAAATTTTAGATTATAATTATAATTATAGTTTTTAATTTGTTGAGAGGACTTTGAAATGCTTATATCATTAGGAGATTGTTTGCCTGAGATTGACCCGGTTGTTTCGTTTGACTTAACATTGAAAGATGTTATCTCTAAGATGGCAGAGTATAACAGAGGTTTTGTTATATTGGTTAACAATGGCTCTCCAAAAGGTATTTTAACAGAAAGAGATGTAAATAAATTATTTTCTTTGAACGTTTCATTAAATGAACCTGCTATAAATTTTGCGAATAAGAATATTGTAACAGCAAAACCTAATATATCAATTTACTATGGCATTGATTTAATGCTTGAAAATAATATAAGAAGATTGGTATTGGTTTCTGACGACGGAAAATATGTGGGCACTGTAACGGTTGACGATATACTCAGACATCTTGATGATGAGGCTTTAACCAGAAAGATAAAAGTAAGAGATCTAAAATTCAAAAATGTAATAACCATAAATAGCGATGCAACATTATACGAAGCAAGTAGATGCTGAAAATCGGATTAGCTGTCTTCCTGTTGTTGATGATAATAATTTAATTGGTATTATCACAGAAAAAGATATTGTTAAATACATTTCAAAAGGCATAACAGAAGACAAAATTGGAGATTTGGCTTCAAAACCTGTAATAACAGTTTCATTCAATGACACGCTGGACAATGTTTTAAAGTTGATAAAAGAAAAAAATATAAGACATTTGGTAGTACTTAATGAAAACGATAAAATTGCAGGCATCTTAACACAGCGAGATATATTGAGGTCCTTAGAATTTGATTATACAAGATTTCTTGAAAAAAAGCTAAGGTTTACAAAAGAAGCCTTAGGATTATTCCCTGACCCAGTTATTGAACTAGTTGATACAGGTAATGAGCAGATTTTAATTTGGGGAAATCAAAAAGCTGCCGAGATCTTTGGTAATCTTAATTCAAAAAACATAGAAGATATAATACCAGAAAAAGAATGGTCTTATATTTTTTATAAACTTAAAAAAGAAGGAAAAGTTGAAGGTATTAAGTTTAATACAGAAAATAAATATTTTGAGCTTTCTGGCGTATATTTTAATATAGAAGAGAGAGATTATAAAGGCAGAATAAAAATAGTTCTAAAAGATATAACGACAGAATATGAAAAGAGTGAGAAATTTAAGAAAGAATTAGATATCTTAAAAAAAGTAATTAACTCTACGGAAGATATGATGATTATTTATCAGCCTACCACTGGAAAGCTTAAACTTTGGAATAACGCAGTAAGATTAAGATTAGGATTCACTGATGATGAACTTAAGAATAAAACTATTTACGATATTGTGGAAATAGATAGGAATATTCTTAATGAAAATATTCAGAGAATTTTAAGAAAGGGCGAGGTTATTAGAGGACAAAGATTTTATAAAAATGCATACAATAATTTTTTAACGGTTGAAATTATAGCCACAAAAGTTTCTTTTAACGGTGAGGATGATATACTTATCGTGGCGAGAGATATCTCAGATAAATTAAAGATGGAAGAAGAGTTAAGACAAAAGGTAAAAGAGCTTAGCGGAATACATGAATTTATTCTAAATTTAAATAGATGTCATCAGGAAGAGGAAGCTTATAATTTATTATCCCATACTTTAATTCATAAATTAGGAATTGATACAGTTTCTATTTTCAAGATAAATCCATCTCTCAATAGAATACAAGAACATCTTGTTTTTGGCAATGGGAATTATAAAAGCTGTTTAGATAACAATCCCCATTACTGCAAAGTTTTCAATTCTCCACAAAATTTTATAGTAAATTCCCCAGATTCTTATAAATGCAATCAATTTTGTTCTGATTTTTGCTCATATATGTGTTTGTCTGTCGTTTCAAATGGCAAAACGATTGCATTATTGTCATTAATATCAAAAAAAGAAGGATTTTTTACACCAGAAAAAGTTAGCTATATTAATGATTTAATAAATATTTTTTCACCAGTTTTATCAAATTTAAGACTTATAGAGATAAATAAAGAGTTATCTATAAGAGACCCATTAACTGGACTTTACAATAGAAGGTTTGCATTAGAGTTTATGAATAAAGAGATAGAAAAATCAAAGAGAAATGGAAAGCCTTTAAGTATTGTCATGATAGACCTTGATGATTTTAAAAAAATTAATGATATTCACGGTCATTCTGCAGGAGATAATATATTAAAAATTTTTAGTGATGTATTAAAAAAAGAGTTAAGAAAGTCAGATATCTCTTGTAGATGGGGTGGAGAAGAGTTTTTATTAATACTCCCAGAAACATCAAAAGATAAAACTTTAGATGTAATAGAAAGAATTAGGATGACATTTCAATTAAATACAATGGGAATTGTATCATCACGCCCATATTTAACTGCGAGCATGGGAATTGCATCTTACCCCGAGGACAGTGATAATATTGATGAAATTATTAAAATTGCCGATGATAGGCTTTATGTTGCCAAGAGAGAAGGGAAAAATAGAGTAGTGACACATTAAGATTAATATTGTATGTTATATAAATCTGAGGCTGTTCCAAAAATCCGCATCGTTATTCTGAAGCCGGCGAAGAATCTCATTTTAATTTTTAAAAAGCCTTAAAACATGAGATCCTTCGGCCTTCGGCCTCAGGATGACACGGAAAGGTAAGCTTATGGGAATTTTGGAACAGTCTCCCGTTTTATTGAATTTCTTACCTGACGTATATACAATAATAGTTTCAATAAAATTTAATAGGAGTTTAACATCGTGTTTTTGAGTATAGATACATTTTCAGATAACTTTGGAGTAGCGATTATAAAAGATAACAAAGTTTTAGTTATACGTGAATATCTAAAGCCAAAACCGTTTTCAGAAGTATTGATGCCAGAAATTCAAGATATATTTAATAAGCTTAAAATAGAACCTTCACAGTTAAAAGGAGTTATAGTAAATCAAGGACTTGGTTCTAATACCGGTTTACGTGTAGGTTTGATTACTGCTAAAACTCTTGCCTACTCTTTGAATATAAATCTATATTATTTCAGAACCTTAGATGTTATGGTCTATAAATACAGGCATTTTTGTGGCGATGTGATAGCAGTTTTAAACATAGGAAAATCAAACGTTGCTTACAAAATTAATGAAAATGAACCCGTTATCACTTCTTTTGAAGAGTTTAAAAATCAGTTTGAGAAAAAAGAAAATAGCTTAATTATTGAAAAAAATCTTAATTTAGATTGGAATAATTGTATAAGTCTTAAAACTTCTTTATGTGTAGATGGTGGATTTTATGCTCTTGAAAGAGATTTAAAAGCCGACCCATTTTTATTAGAGCCTATATACCATGAATAGATTCTAAATCTAAGAGAATCATTATAAGCCTATCAATTCCTAAGGATGCGCCGCTACACTCAGGAAGGTTTTGAGAAGCTTTTATAAATTCAGTATCTAATGGATAGTCAAAACCTTCTTTCTTTTTCTTTTCAATATCTTGCTTTAGTCTTGATTCAAGTTCTACCGGGTCGTTTAGTTCATGATATCCATTTACAAGCTCAATTCCATTTATATAGGCTTCAAACCTTTTTCCTTTTCCATCTTTTACTTTAGCAAAAGCTGAAAGCTGTGGTGGATAGTCATAAATAAACGTAGGTTTTTCTTTGCCAAGATTTGGCTCTACATAAAAGGCATAAATTCTAAAAAACAACTCCTCCCAATCTTGACTTTCTTTAAAGTAGCTTTCTTTTTCTTTTAAAAATTTGTTCATTTTATCTATATTTTCCGGATATATACCTGTATAAATGTAAAAAGCTTCATCTACTGTGATTTTTTGCCAGTCTAACAGGTTATATTCCCTGCCTTTGTATTTAATCTTAGGTTTTTTGTACAATGATATCGCAGATTCTATAAAAATATTTTGAGTGTCTTCCATTAAATCATCCAAATCATATCCAACTCTGTACCATTCAAGCATCGTAAACTCTATCTTATGCTTACAAGACCCTTCGTAATTTCTAAAAACTTTTGTAATTTGAAATATATCTGTCTTTATTTCAGATAAAATTTTTTTCATTGAAGGTTCTGGCGATGTATGAAGAAATTTCCTAATTGGCTGACTTCTTTCATCGTACACGAAAAGTTCAACCGGATAGATATTATTATCTAAGTTTGAGAAGTCTCGAAGAATATCTGTAAAAACCTCTATTGAACCGGTTCTATAAAAATATTCTCGGATGGATTTGATTATTGTTGATTTATCAGAATAAATTTTTTTCATTAGATAAGAAAGCTCGGGACTTAAATCCCGAGTTTGGTATTTTACGTCTCTACTGGATATACGCTTACTACTTTTTTTCCTTTCGATGTTTCAAATTTGACTTTTCCATCGATTAACGCAAAGAGAGTATAATCCTTACCCATTCCTACGTTTTTACCCGGATATATTTTTGTACCTCTTTGTCTAACTAAAATGTTTCCGGCTCTAACAACTTGACCGTCGTATCTCTTTACTCCAAGGCGTTTGGATATACTATCGCGACCGTTACGTGTTGAACCACCACTTGCTTTTGATGCCATCTTTTATTCCTCCTTAAACAATTTCTTCAACTTTAATTAATGTGTAAGGTTGTCTATGACCTTTTAATCTTTTATAGTTTTTCTTTCTTTTATACTTAAAAACTAATATTTTTTTATGTTTATCATGTTTAACAACAGTTGCCTTAACTTTTCCTTCTGTTTTTAACTCGCCGTTGTCTAATCTTACACAGATTGCTGGCAATTCTACTGTTTCACCTTCATTTGCACATAATTTTTCTACTTTTAATAATCTTCCCGGTTCAGCTTTATACTGCTTTCCACCTGTTTTTACTATTGCATACATATATCAAAACCTCCTTTTTCTCAAAATAGACCAAATATTATATCATAAAAAAATTTAGTCTAAAAGCATCAAAAAAGCAGATTCTAAATCATACAGATTGCTTTCTATCTTGTCAAGGTTTTTAAAGTCTGTTTTTTCAAAAAGCTCAATATACATATTTTTAGCTTGTTCCTTTAAGAAATCATAAGCCTTTTGGTTTTCTGTCAAAAGTGGAATATCAATTTTGTTTTCTTTTATTATATGGAAAATCTGGATTTTAGTTGGGTCAAAATCTAAAAAGCTGTAATAAGAATAATCTGCAATAATTATACCCTCAAAATTTTTCCAAATTTTGTAAAATTCTCTATAAATAACAGGAGAGAGATTATCTATATTTTTAAAATAAACTATGTCAAAGTCTGCTAAGTTCTCTATCAAAAGACTGTCAGGATTTTGAATTTCTTCCGAAGGAATTATTATAAAAGACTTATCATGTAATCCGATTTCTGGGTCATTTATCAGATAGTTTAATAAAAGTCCTGCAAATTTAGAATCCTGATGTCTTAAAGCTAATCTTTTAAATTTCCCACTGCCAAGCTTTTTAAATGTCTCTATTAAATCTATAAAATCTCCACTTTCTGGAAAATTTTTTTTACAAGATATGGTGTAGTTTACGGGCGATGGAGTTCTTAAGTAAGGTTTTATTTTTAAAGCTGTTAGAATTTTATTCACATAGAAAACAATTTCATTAAGAAAATCTGTCGATTCGTTTACAGACATTCCAAATCTTTTTAACCTGTTGTATAAAATAAATCCGCTTTTTTTGTCATTGTAGACCAAAAAATTAACTGCTAAAAAAACCAAATAGTAAAGGTAGGCTCTTTTTAGATTTCTATTAGAAAGGTTTAAAGGCTCCTGTTTTAGAGACAACATTGGATTTAATAAAAGATGTGCCAACTTATAGCTATCGTTTACTTCCAATAGTATTTTAAATTTTCTTTCTAAAAATCTTCCATTTAAAGATAAATAGTCCTCTCCAAATAGATATTTTTCATATATTCTTAAAGGGTAAGAATAAAATTTAAGAGCATTTTTTAATATACTTTTGTAATTAGAATCTTTTTCTACAAATAAATTTGCTATAGATGAAACGTTCTCTAAAAGTAGTAATAATAATCCCAATTTTCTTTTTGGTTGAAAAGGTATATAAGGAGCAAATTTTTTAAAAGCTTGAACTTTAGTTATATTAAACTGATTAAAACTTTCAAAATTTTCCATTGGATTTTTATAAGTTGCTACAAATAGGTCAAAATACTGATAGCTTAACTTTTTTATTTTATCCATACCAAGTCTTGCTATGGCTGTAGGCAAATCTTTTATTTCTTCTATAACATTTTCAGAAGCTTTGTTTGCTTCTTCTATAATTTTGTTTTTTAAAGGCGGAATTTGATTTATTATAAAAGACAAGCTTTCTGCATCTGCATCTGGGTCATCTACTTCAGAAAGCAGGTTTATAGCATTAATAAAATCTTGAGATATTTTAATGCCTTCAATCTCTTTGTCTGTAATTGTATACTTTTTTGATGTTTTATAACTTTCTATAAATCTTGTATTTTCTTTTATAAATTCAATATCTTCAAACTCTTCTTTGAATGCCAAATCTATTTTTCCTTCTGCTATTTCTAAAACTAAGCATTTATATTCTTTTCCGTTTATCTTAACAGGAATAGTTAATCCTTCTTGAATGAGATCAGTTTTTTTATCTGTTTTTAATCTTAGTAAAGACTTGGAGATAAATTCTATCTCGCCCAGATCATCTATCTTTATACTTTTATTTATATAGTATTTGTCCCATCTTAGGTCTAAACCTAAAGCTTCTTCTTTTGGTTTCGTGCTCTTCTTTTGTTTTTTGTCTCCAAATAATCCCATACTCAACCCCTTTTTAAATTTTATTTTAGCATATATTTATTGTATCATTTTAAACAAAAGAAGGAGTAAACATGAAAGCTTTAGCTTGGATGTCTGAAAAAAGAAAAGAAAATAAAGTTTTATGTAAAGCATGTAATCAAAGATGTGTTCTTGATGTTGGAGAGTATGGAAAATGTGGGATAAGAAAAAATGAAAATGGAGATTTATATCTCACTGTGTATGGTCTTGCTGCTGCTTTTAATATAGACCCAATAGAGAAAAAGCCGTTATTCCACTTTTTGCCGGGAACAGAAATTTTATCTGTAGGAACAGTAGGATGTAATTTTAGCTGTAAGTTTTGCCAAAATTTTGAGATATCACAGTATCCTCAAGAACATAACTATGAAGTTTTCGGAACTACATTAATCCCGGAAACAATCGTAAATATTGCAAAAACAAGAAAAATACCATCAATTGCATTTACTTACAACGAGCCGGTCGTAGTTTTTGAATATGCTTATGATACATTTAAATTAGCAAAGCAAAATGGTATAAAAACTGTATTTGTAAGCTCTGGGTATGAAACTAAGGAAGCTATCGATACGATTAAGCCGTACTTAGATGCAGCAAATATAGATTTGAAGGCATTCACAGATAGATTTTACAGAGAAATTTGCGGAGCAAGATTAAAACCTGTTTTAGACTCAATTGAATACACTTATAAACAAGGAATTTGGATAGAGATAACTACTCTCATAATTCCGGGAGAAAATGATAGCAAAGAAGAGTTAAGGAATATTGCAAGATTTATTGCATCTATAGATAAAAATATACCATGGCATGTATCAAGATTTTATCCAATGTATAAAATGTTAGATAGACCACCTACACCAATAGAAAAATTAAAAGAAGCTTATGAAATAGGCAAGGAAGAAGGCTTGAATTATGTTTATGTTGGTAATGTTTTGGATGAAGACAGAGAATCAACATACTGTCCAAACTGTGGCTTTAAAGTTATTGATAGAACAGGTTATGTTGGACAATATGTTACTAATCATTTAGTAGATGGAAAATGTCCTAAATGCAATACTCCAATAGCCGGAGTTTGGAAGTAATAGAAAAAGCGAGATGGAGTGGAAGACACTCCCTTTACCAAGCCATTCTAAAGGCGGTAAAGAATCTTCCTTTTGCTTTTAAAAAAATTAAAGAAAGAATTTCTTTAGACTTACGTCCTCAGGGCAACAAAGAAAGCGGAATAGTGATAGCTTTGTTAACACTTAGTGTAGTAGAAATCTCCCGTTATGTTGAATTTCTCAAAGATGGTGCTTTAAAATTTTTGTAAGTTTGCTTTTTTGTCATCGTATCTTATGAGTGTTCCAAAATTCTTATAAGTTTTCCCTTGACCCGTCATCCTGAGGGCTTTAGTCTGAAAAATATCTTCTCTTTTAAAGAAGGCGAGAAAGTGAGTAGAGGCAATTCATGAATTACCCTTACAATGAGTAAGTGAGAGTTAAAAGGACGGAGATTATTTATCGGCTACAGAATGACGATGTTGATTTTTAGAGCAGTCTTATTTCTCAAAAATTTTACTTAACAACAATGTTTAAAATCTTCCCTTGAATAAAGATAGTTTTAACAATCTCTTTTCCTTCAATCCATTTTTTAACAGATTCATCTTTTAAAGCGATGTTTAAAACTTCATCCTGAGAAGCATCTACAGGAGCTTTGATTGTTGCCCTTAATTTGCCATTTATCTGGACCGGAATTTCTTTTTCTTTTTCTACTAATAAACTTTCATCATAGTTTGGGAACGGTTGCTGTATAGTATATCCTTTATTTCCAAGCTGTCTCCATAGATAATCAGCCATAAATGGAGTAAATGGAGAGATTAAAAGAATAAATTTCTCAAAGACTTCTCTTAATACTTTTGGATTTTTTTCTTTATAATCATAAAGGGTATTTAAGAGCTCCATCATGGAAGCAATGGCTGTGTTAAACTGAAACCTTTCTATATCGCTTCTTACTTTTTTAATGGTTTGATGAAGTTTTTTTCTTATATTTAGACTTTCTTGTGAAAGATTTTTAAAATCTTCTTCACTGTAAGATATATTTTTAACAAGGTCTAAATTTTCTGAAATGTAATAAAATAGCCTTTTTACAAATCTATGAGCCCCTTCTATTCCGCTTTCTGTCCAATCAAAATTGTTTTCTGGCGGTGCAGCAAATAGTGTGTAAAGTCTAACAGTGTCAGCACCATACTTTTTTACCATTTCATCCGGGTCGACTGTATTGTGTTTAGATTTAGACATTTTATCTGATTTTCCATAAGCATCTTCAAGCTTGGTTAAAACCGATTTATCTAATCCTAATTTATCAAAAAGTAAAACTGCATTATCATTAAGATTTAAATGATTTTCTTCTAGTATTTCTTTAATCGTTTTTCTTTCCATCTTTTACCTCAAATGTTAATATTTAAAGCTTAAAGCCTCACAAGTTTAAAATTTCAAATTTATACGTCGGGTGAGAAATTCAATAAAATTATAAGATTCTTCGCCGGCTGCAGAATGACAAATAAGGTTAACCTTTCTCTAATGTCTATCAATCTACCTTTTTCCGCCATCCTAAGGATGTAAGTCCGAAGAATCTTCCATCTTTTAATTTTTTTTAAAAATCACTTGTTTCTCACTCAAGGCATTAAATATATTTTATCATGCATAAAGATTTATACGTCGGATAAAAAAGTGGGGAGAAGTAAGGGATTTTTCGTACGACTACAGAACGATGATGTAGTTTTTGCAAGTAATCTCAGATTCTTTATAGTAGCTTGAAATTTCCTGCCTGGATAAAGCATAATATTTAATCTTTCTAAAACTCAAAACATTTAAAAGGAGAAAAATGGAGATATTATTACCTATTGCCCATACAGAAATTAATGTAATAGAAGTTTTAATTCTTGGGATTATTGTTGGAGTTTTGTCCGGAATGCTCGGAATTGGTGGTGGCATTATTTTAAATCCAATATTGATAAAAATGGGTATACCTTCCGTAGTGGTAGTTGGAACATCCATTAGTCAGATGATAGGAGCGTCTTTGTCCGGGTTTTTAAACTATCTTAAAGCTGGAAAAGTTGACACAAAAATGGGAAAGTATGTTGTAATATACGGAGTAATAGGTGGTTTTATAGGTGTTTTACTTATAAACTATCTAAAACAATCCGGTGATGTAAAAAGATTTATTCTTCTTGTTTACACTGTATACCTGTTTTTACTTGGTAGTTTTATTTTTTATGAATCTTTTAAAAACAAAGAAAAACACGAACATAAAGCTCCAGAATTTATTAAAAATCTTCCGTTAAAAAAAGATTTTAACGTTGGTCAAGTCTCTTTGATAGTACCGGCAGGTATAGGATTATTATCAGGGTTTCTTGCGGCTGTTATGGGAATCGGCGGTGGGAATTTGGTCGTGCCGGCTTTAATGTATCTTGCAGGCTATGACGTTGTTTCTGCAATTGCTATTAGTGTTTTTCAAATGGTCTTTATCACAAGCTTTTTATCCTTTTTACATTCATACTTTAATCACGGCGTTGATATAATCCTTGGGTTGATTTTGTTGATAGGATCTTCTTTTGGTGCTGTTTTTGGCTCCATTCTTGGTCAGAAAATAAATAGATTTTATCTAAAAGTGTTTTTAGCTGTTTTAATGTTGATAGTTGCTGCATACAGTCTAAAACAATTCTTATCTACAAAACAAAAAGAGATTTTTAACCTTGTTTCAGACAACTTTTTTGCTAATCTCCTTACAAATTACCCGCTTGTATACTCAATTTTGGTAATTGTAATTAGCTTGGTAGTTGGATATATTATCAGTATCATTACGATGAGAATAAAAGATTATTTTATGAAAAAGTTTTTAAACAAATCATGAAAATTGGCTGGATAGATTATCTTAATACTTTGCCATTTCAAATAGAAAGGTTTAGAGATTTCCAAATAGCAAGAGATGTTCCATCAAATCTAAACAAACTTTTGTTTGAAGGCAAAATAGACGTTGGAATAATATCAGCAGCTGAATATTTAGAACATTACTATAAATATTTTATCCTTCCAGACCTTTCTATAAGTTCTTGTAAAGATGTAAAATCTGTCATTCTTGCATCACATATTCCATTAGAAAATATTGAAAAAGTTTATATTACAAAAGAATCTAAAACTTCTGTAAACCTCCTTAGAGTGATTTTTGAAATTTTTTTAAACAAGAAGCCAGAATACAAACCTTTTGAAAGTCTAAAAAATAAACCTTCTGTTCTACTCATTGGAGATAAAGCCTTAAAACATAAGTTTGACTATACATACGTTTACGACCTTTCAAAAATTTGGTTTGATTATACAAACCTCCCTTTTACCTTTGCACTGTGGTGTGTAAATAAAGACTACTTTTTAAACAACAGAGAAAAGATTTATAATTTCCAACGCAAGCTTAAAGAGAATGTTAAAGAATTTTTTGAAAAAATTGATAACAATCCATTAGAAGCAGAAAAAAAAGAGTATCTAAAAAACCTTTCCTACGATTTAACCGACAAACAAATACAATCTTTAAGACTTTTTTCTCAGTATCTAAAACAGCTTAATCTGATTAAAAAACTTCCAGATTTTAGATTTACAGATGGAAAGGTTATAACTGTTGATAACACGATTACACTTTATAACTTTGACTATAACGAAGCATATCATTCAAGTAGTGCAGGAGCATATACAGAAAGCATGCATAAATTTATCATACCTTGCAATATTCAAGAAATCTGTGAAAAAAATAGCAGTATAAACATATTAGATGTTGGCTTTGGACTTGGCTATAATGCATCCACCGCCATAAAATCCTGCTTAGAAAAAAATCCAAACGCAAAAATACAGATAATTTCCATAGAAAAAGATAAAAAATTTTTAGAAAACATAAAGAAAATTAAAATTCCAGAAAACCTAAAACCTGTGTATGAAATATTTTTTAAGATGGTTTTGGACAAACTTACAATAGGAAATAAAATGTTTGATGTTTATAAATACGAAGACAACAATTTAAAAATATCAATTGTTTTAGCTGATGGTAGAAAAGTAATCCAAGCATTAACGTACGAAAATATCAAATTTGATGCTGTTTTTTGGGACCCATTTTCTCCAAAAGTTAATCCAGAAATGTGGGAGCTTGAGCTTTTTAAAAATTTAAGGAAAATCATGAATGATGAAGCAATTTTTGCCACATACTCATCAGCAAAAGAAGTAAAGAAAAATCTATTAGAAGCAGGCTTTAAAATCGGCATGGTAGAGCCGGTTGGAAGAAAATCCTATTCATTGGTAGCAAGCATCAGTGGAGATATTCCGCCTTTACCAGAAAAAGAGATGGAAAAGTTAAGAAAGCATCAGACATAAAACATTAAAGGATGTTTCAAAAATAAACATCGTCATTCTGAAGCCGGCGAAGAATCTCCGTTCTTTTACCTCTCACTTATTCACTCACTTTCTCATCTTCTTTAAAAAAGGAAATCCTTCGGACTAAAGTCCTCAGGATGTCAGTCAAAGGTAAAGTTATATCTGTATATACATTACACAACTCATAGGAATTTTTTAGCACCTTCATAGAGGCAAAACCTGTGTGTTTTGTTTCTATTCACTTACTCACTTATTCACTATATTAACTACCCATTATCTGGAACATCATGAACAACAACATTTTTGCCAGCCATTATAGCTTGTATATTGCAAGCAACTTGAACACCGCTTCCAGCTGCTGCTGCAAACATTGTACTAACTCCGGCAATCAATCCTGCAGCATACATACCCTCTTTTATTTTATAGTCTTGGTCTACTTTTAATTGAACTTTACCCGGTCTTGGAGATTTTTTATTCTCAATAACTTCCACGCCTTCACATTCAATATTAAACTCATGAAAACCGGTAGCAAAAACTACAAAATCAGAATAAAATTCTTTACCATCTTCTGTAATTACTTTAAAGTTTTTATATTCACCCTCAACCTTAACTACTCTTCCATCTATAATTTCAACGTTTCCATACATCTTAGCATGTTCTTTTAACTGGTTAATTGCGTCTTTCCCCAAACTTCCTGGTTTAACTCCTGGGACGTTATTAAGCTTTGCTTTTAATAGGTCAGAAGAATTATTATCAATTACCAAATACTTTCTATTTTCTCCCCAATCAAAGCGCCCTTTTGCTGAAGCAAGCGTTAAAGCACAACCAAGCCCAGCAGGACCACCGCCTACAATAATCACATCATATTTTTCCATTTCTTACCTCCTGTTATGAAATTTTTTACACTACAATAGTTTACAATAGATATCTATACACAGACTATGAGTAATATTATTTCCGTAGCTTTAATCTATTACTTATGGTAGAAAAGGGTATTCCAAATTTTAACTGAGTCTATAAATTAATTAACCTTTTGAACGTCATTCTATATCCGGTAAAGAATCTTCGTTTTGTTTCTCTTCTTTTCAAAGGACATTAAAATAGGAGATCCTTCACTTCGTTCAGGGTGATAAAGGAACCGACGACGTCATTCTGAGCGATAGCGAAGAATCTCCTCTTCTCATTTTTCACTTTCTTTAAATGAGGAGATCCTTCGGCCTTCGGCCTCAGGATAACGAAAAACCACCAATAACGTCATTCTAAAAGCCGTGCGAAGAATTTCTGTCTTTTGTCTTCTTCGCTATTTTTTTTAATATCCAAAAACTCTTAAACCCCATACTTTTCTTTTAATCTGCTTAACAATCTTTCATACAACTCTTTATCTGTATCAAGAAGATTTTTTACTGATTGAACGTCTTTATCTCCTCTTCCTGATAGATTTATAACAACGGATTTAGATTTGTCTAAGCTTTTTGCAATTTCTACCGCTTTTATAATAGCATGGGAGCTTTCTAATGCAGGTATTATTCCTTCTGTTCTTGATAGTAATAAAAATCCTTCTAATGCTTCTTCATCTGTTGCGGTAATATACTCAGCTCTTTTAATTTCTTTCAAAAATGCATGTTCCGGACCAACGCCCGGATAGTCTAATCCGGCAGAAATTGAATGGGTTGATTCTATTTGTCCCCACTCATCTTGAATAAAGTAAGATTTCATTCCATGAAGTACTCCAATGGTACCACCGTTTATACTTGCTGCATGCATGCCAGTTTCTATTCCATAACCGCCCGCCTCTACTCCAACAAGTCTAACCTGTGTATCTTCGATAAAAGGATAAAAAATACCTATTGCATTACTTCCTCCACCAACGCATGCAACTATAACATCAGGCAATTTTCCTTCTATTTCAAGTATTTGCTGTTTTACTTCTTCGCCTATCACAGATTGGAAATCTCTAACAATCATCGGAAAAGGATGGGGTCCAAGTGCTGAACCGATAATGTAATGGGTTGTCTTAACATTAGTAACCCAGTCTCTCAATGCTTCATTAACAGCATCTTTTAAAGTTCTGCTACCAGCTTTTACTATTTTAACTTCTGCTCCAAGCAGCTTCATTCTAAAAACGTTTAACGCCTGCCTTTCTGCGTCTTCTTCACCCATATAAATAGTGCATTCTAAACCAAACAAAGATGCAGCCGTTGCTGTTGAAACGCCGTGCTGTCCTGCCCCAGTTTCTGCTATAATTCTTTTTTTCCCAATTTTTTTTGTAAGCAGGACCTGTCCAAGTGTATTATTTATCTTATGGGCTCCTGTATGTAATAAGTCTTCTCTTTTTAAATAAATTTTTGCTCCACCAACAACATCAGTTAGTCTTGATGCAAAATATAAAGGCGTTGGTCTACCTGCATACTCTGTAAGATAGTATAAAAGCTGTCTTTTAAAGTCCCCATCGTTTTTGATTTTTAAATACTGCTGTTCTAATTCTTCTAAAGCTGGCATGAGTGTTTCTGGTAAGTATTTACCGCCAAATACTCCAAAGTATCCTTTTTCATTCGGATATGTATATTTCATTTCAAAAACTCCTTTTTATTGATTTTTTCTTATTATATTTATTATACCTTGGGTGAGGAACTGATGATTTTCATAGAATTTAAAAAGGAGATCCTTCGGACTAAAGTCCTCAGAATGACAAAGAACGATCCAATGGTGTCATTCTGAGCATTAGCGAAGAATCTCTTATTTTTCAAAAAAAATCAAAAGAGGAGATCCTTCACTTCGTTCAGGATGACAACTTCATACTTTGTCATTCTGCAGCCGACGAAGAATCTCCTACTTTTATTGAATTTCTCATCCAACGTATTTATTTTTTCTTTATTATATTTATTATTTCTTCATTATCAACCTTATTCTTATCAGAAGGAGATGGGCTTTTATCCTTTGGTGTTTCTGGATTTATAGCATCTGGTAGTGGAGTATTTTCTTGTGGTGCTTGCTGAGGTTGTGTTTCGGTAGGATTTTCTAATGGTGCTTCTTGTGGTGGAGGTGGATAAATTTTACTTAAATCAACAGGGTTTCCATCGCAATCAACTTGAGGATATGTTCCATCGACAAAAAGGAAGAATCTTCCAGGACAATTTTCATTAGATACTTTTAACGTAATTGGGTCAATTGGTATGTATATAGTTCCTTCCACTTTCGGAAATTCTTTGTAAGACATACCTCTATTTGCATACAGCATAACATCCATCCAAAGTGGTAAAGCTCCTTCTGCTCCTGCTATACCTTTTCCTATCTGCTTTCTTCTATCATAACCAATCCAGACTAAGGTGGTTAAATCTGGGTCAAATCCTACAAACCATGCGTCTGCATAATCGTTTGTTGTTCCAGTTTTTCCGGCTGTTTGGAATGGTAAAGATGCTGCTCTTGCTGCTGTTCCTTCAGTTGTTACAGCTCTAAGTAAGTCTACCATAACAGCGTTTTCTGGTTTTGGATATACATCTTCACATCTTGGCTCTTGCTGATAAAGTATATTTCCGTTTCTATCTACTACCTTCCTAATAAAGTAAGGTTCACATCTTGTCCCTTGATTTCCAAAGGTTGCATAAACAGTTGCAAGCTCTATTGGTGTTAATTCTGTAGAA
This sequence comes from Sulfurihydrogenibium sp. YO3AOP1, assembly GCF_000020325.1. Taxonomy (NCBI): domain Bacteria; kingdom Pseudomonadati; phylum Aquificota; class Aquificia; order Aquificales; family Hydrogenothermaceae; genus Sulfurihydrogenibium; species Sulfurihydrogenibium sp. YO3AOP1. Next base: position 785,643 of record NC_010730.1, on the reverse strand, counting down.
CCAAGGGCAAGAGAATAATATTTTGGTAATTTTTGTTTTATCCCTAACCTATAAGCTGTAGCAATTACAGGGTCAAAATCTAACTGAGATAGTAAATAAACAGTTGCAGCGTTTAGACTTTTAGCTAATGCGGTTCTTAATATTACATTTCCTCTGTATATTCCATCATAATTCTTAGGTACCCATTCTTTATTTTGACTATAATCCCAGAACGAGATAGGTTCATCTTTTAAAATGGAGATTTGGGTATATCCGTTTTGTATTGCGGTTGCGTATATAATCGGCTTTATAGCAGAGCCTGGCTGTCTTTTACTTTGCAGTGCTCTGTTAAACTGAGACTTTCTAAATTCATATCCACCAACTATTACCCTTATGCCTCCTGTTTTAGAATCTATACTTAACACTACTCCTTCCAAGAATGGCAAGACTTTAAACTTTCTATCTTCTGTATATTTTACATATACATAGCCGTCTTCTTGTAAATTTGCGGTGCTACCTTTAACAAATGCTTCACCTTCTACTTCATCTATCGTGAAAGTTATTTTATTTTTTGAAACAGATTTTATTTTAGCTACATAGATACTATTTGCTATTATTGTCTCCGGACTGACATTTTGAGATTCGTATTTTTGTTTTAAACTTTCAATTTCATCTTTAAAAAGCTTTGGAAATCCAACACGTGCCTGCATCTCTTCAAGCCAATTTTGAAGTCTTTTTTGTGCATAATAATGTAAATCTTTATCTATGGTTGTATAAATTTTTAAACCACCTTGAGAAATAGCATCTTCGCCGTATCTTTCAACAACCCACTGTCTAATAAGCTCTACAAAATAATCGTTAAATGTATCTGTCTTTATAACTCCGGCGAGTTTTATAGGTTTTTCAACGCATCTTTGATATTGATGCTCATCTATATAGCCTTCTTCTAACATTCGCGTTAGAACAACTTTTTTTCTTTTTTCAGCAAGGTCTAAATTTTGGTATGGATTGTATTTTGTAGGTGCTTTTGGAAGTCCGGCTAATACAGCAGCATCACAAACACCCAACTGCCATACATGTTTTCCAAAATATGTTTGGGCTGCCGCTTCTACTCCATAGCTTCCTTGTCCTAAATAAATTTGATTAAGATACATTTCAAGAATTTTTTCTTTTGAATAAACTTTGTTTAATCTAAGCGCCAAGATTATTTCTTTAATTTTTCTGTTTATACTTCTTTCCGGTGTTAAGAATAAGTTTTTAGCAAGCTGTTGAGAAATTGTACTTCCACCTTCTACAACGCCGCCGCTGAAAATATTTCTAATAAAAGCTCTTAGTATTCCAAAAAAATCTATTCCAGGATTTTCGTAGAATGTTTTATCTTCTACAGCTATAAATGCTTTTTTTACATGGTCTGGAATTTTATCAATAGAGACATAGTATCTTTTTTGAACGTAAAGCTCTGAAAATACTCTATCTTTATAATCGTAGATTACGGATGCTTCCGGTGGTTTCCAATTTTCAAGCTCTTTTACATCTGGTAGGTCTCTTGTGATGATAAAAACGTACAAGCCAAGAATAAGTGTAAGTATCGAGGTAAAGCCTATCAGTCCTAAAATAATTTTTTTCTTCAAAATCTGTCCTTTTAGCTGAAAGTTAATAGATTATAATATTATACAATTTTGCCAAAGAGGTGTAAGAATTTGAGCGAGAGAATGGAAAAAATCAGAAACTTTTCTATAATAGCCCATGTAGACCATGGAAAATCAACCTTAGCAGATAGACTTATTGAGTTTACAGGTGGGTTAGAAAAAAGAGAAATGAAAGAACAGCTTTTAGACACTCTTGACATAGAAAGAGAAAGAGGAATTACTATAAAACTCCAAGCAGTTAGATTAAAGTATAAAGATTATACACTACATTTAATAGATACACCCGGACACGTAGACTTTGGATATGAAGTGTCAAGGTCATTAGCAGCATGCGAAGGGGCATTATTACTCATAGATGCAACGCAAGGAATAGAAGCTCAAACCATAGCTACATTTTGGCAAGCATTAAACCTAAACCTTGAAATAATACCGGTCATAAACAAAATAGACCTTCCATCTGCCGATGTAGAAAGGATAAAAACGCAGATTGCAGAAGTTTTAGGACTTGACCCAGAAGGAGCAATTTTAGCATCAGGGAAAGCAGGCATAGGAATAGAAGATATATTAGAAGCAATAGTAAAAAGAATCCCGCCACCAAAAGGCGATGAAAACAAACCATTAAAAGCTTTAATCTTTGATTCTTACTACGACCCATACAGAGGAGCTGTAGCATTCATAAGAGTTATTGATGGAGAAGTTAAAGTAGGAACAAGAATTAGATTAATGTCAACAGGAAAAGAGTTTGAAGTTACAGAGGTTGGAGCACAAACACCAAAGATGACAAAGCTTGATAGCCTAAAAGCCGGAGATGTTGGCTACGTTGCAGCAGCTATCAAGGACGTTAGAGATATCAGAGTTGGAGATACTATAACAGATGCAAAAAGACCAACAGATAAACCAGTCGAGGGATTTAGACCGGCAAAACCTATGGTATACGCTGGATTGTACCCAACCGGAAACACAACCTTTGAAGATATGAGAGATGCGCTGGAAAGATACTCTATAAATGACTCAGCATTAACCTACGAAGTAGAATCATCTCCAGCCCTTGGAATGGGGTTTAGATGTGGATTTTTAGGTCTGCTTCATCTTGAAATAGTTCAAGAAAGGCTTGAAAGAGAGTATGGTATAGAGCTAATCACAACTGCACCAAACGTTATTTATAAAGTAATCACAACAAAAGGAGAGGAGGTAGAAGTAAGAAATCCATCTCAACTTCCAAATCCAAATGAAATAGACAAAATTTTAGAGCCATACATAGAAGCAAGCATCATTACACCAAATGAGTATGTTGGTTCAATCATGCAACTTGTACAAGAAAAAAGAGGAATTCAAAAAGGTTTTGAATACATAGACCAAAAAACCGTTTTACTTAGATATGAAATTCCACTTGGAGAGGTTTTATTTGATTTCCACGATAAACTAAAAACAGTTTCAAGAGGCTATGCATCTTTTGACTATGAATTTATAGGCTACAGAGAAGGTGATTTAGTCAAAATGGACATTCTCATCAACGGTGAGCCGGTAGATGCTTTGTCATTCATAGTTCATAGAGATAAGGCATATAGGGTAGGAAGAAATTTAGTTGATAAAATGAAAGAAGTTATCCCAAGACAACTTTTTGAAGTAAAAATACAGGCAGCAATAGGATCAAAAATCATCGCATCAAATAGAGTAGCACCACTTAGAAGTGATGTATTGGCAAAATGCTATGGTGGAGACATTACAAGAAAGAGAAAGCTTCTTGAAAAACAAAAAGAGGGTAAAAAAAGAATGAAACAGTTTGGCAAAGTAGAACTTCCACAAGAGGCATTTTTAAGCATACTAAAAGCAGATTGAAATTAGAGTTTTTTATGGTGGTAGTATTTCTTATTTGATATAAAACAAGGCACTTATCTAATAGAACTTTTGCCAGATCATTTGAGAGATATATATAAGGAGCATATACCTTGGGTGAGAAATTAGTGATTTTTATAGAATTTAAAAAGGAGATCCTTCGGACTTACGTCCTCAGGATGACAAGGAAAGTGGAAAAGTGGAAGAGTGTAAGGGCGATTCATGAATCGCCCTTACAAAAGTAAAGTTGTCATTCTGAAGCCGTGCGAAGAATCTCCTACTTTTATTGAATTTCTCACCCGACGGATTTAAAAGATATATATAAGGAGCATATATTAGGTGAGAGATTTAAAAAAAATACGAGACTCTTCTCGAGCTTTGGAATGCCAAAAATACCATTCACATAAATCTTATGAAGGGTTGAGATGGACTTAAAAGAGAAAAACGCTTTAATCACAGGTGGTTCTAAAAGGATTGGCAGGGATATTGTTTTAGGTCTTGCCGAGCATGGCTGTAATGTTCTGATTCATTATAACTCCTCCAAAGAAGAAGCTGAAAAAGTCTTACAGCAAGCAAAAAGCTTTGGAGTAAAAGCAGAGATTATAAGGGCAGATTTGCTTGATGAAAACCAGCTTGTAAATTTAGTAAATCAATCACTTAGTATTTTTGGGCACGTAGACATTCTTATAAACAACGCATCAATCTACTACAAAAAACCCTTAGAAGAAGCTACCTTTGAAGATTTAGAAATTTTTTACAAGATACATATAAAAGCACCATTTTATCTATCAAAAGAATTTGGAAAAATTATGTATCAAAGGAAAGAAGGAAGGATTATAAACATAATAGATTATTCAGCTATTCTTCCTTACAAAGATTTTACATCTTACAGCATATCAAAAGGTGGAATGATTACCATGACAAGAGCCTTTGCAAAAGAGTTTGCACCATATGTGCTTGTAAATGGAATATTACCAGGTCCGATCATACCAGCAGAAGGTTTAGATGATATAGAAAAGCCGCTTCAAAAGACATTACTTAAAAAATGGGCGGGTGGTAAAGAAGTCTTTAAAGCTGTAAAATATTTAATAGAAACTGATTTTACAACAGGAGCTTTAATTCCTGTAGAAGGAGGAAGGTTAATATTTTAGATTACATAATTTTTCTTGGCACTGGTGGTGGTAGAACTGTAGTATTTAGACAATTAAGACATTCGGGAGGAATGTGGCTTCATTTTGCTGGTAAAAACATCCTGATAGACCCAGGACCTGGAAGCTTAATTAGAATTTTTGAGAGAGGATTAGAACCAAAAGATTTAAACGCAATAGTTTTATCCCATAGACATTTAGACCATGTAGCAGATATAGCATCTGTCGTAGAGTCTGCCACAGATAGCAATAAAAATAAGTTAGATTTATTACTTGCTCCAATAGATGCAGTAGATGGAGATGACCCGGTTGTTTTAAAATACACTAAAAAAGGCTTTAAAAAAATTGAGATTACAGAGCTTGGAAAAATCATTGAATACGAAAATATAAAAATAAAACCCTCAATCAAGCACATACACCAAGGCGCAGATACCTATAGCTTACAGTTTGAATATAACAACAAAGTTTTTATATATGTAGCTTGTGGAAGATTTTATGAAGATATGTTATATGCCTACCCAGAAAATCCCGATGTTATGGTTTTTAACACTACATTTGTAAAGTCTAATTTAAATTATTATCATCTTTCTGCCGAAGATGTAGAAAGGATAATCAAAAAAGTAAAGCCTAAGCTAACTATTTTGACACATTTCAGTATACAGATGTTAAAGCATACACCTTCTAAGGTTGCAAAAGAAATGTCAGACAGAACAGGCTTAAAAGTAATAGCTGCTTATGATGGCTTAAAAGTAGATTTTTAGGAGTGTATAGTTGAAAGGTATAATCATTGGTGGTGGAATTATAGGACTTTCGATAGCAAGAGAATTGAACAAATTAGGTTATGAAATTACGATTTTAGAAAAAAAAGTGCTTGGAAGAGGAGCATCTTGGGCAGCAGGTGGTATGCTTGCCCCTCAAGCAGAAGGTTTAACTGGAGTTTTTCTAAATTTTTCCGTTGAATCCAGAGAGATGTACAAAGATTTTGTGCAGCAGATTGAAAAAGAAACAGGACATGAAGTTTCATACTATGAATGTGGAATTGTTTGTCCTGCTTTTTCAGAAAAAGAAATGGAAAATTTATCTAAAAGAGTAGATTATTACAATAGATTAGGCTTGGAATCAAAAATTCTTACTCGTCAAGAAATTTTAGATATGGGAATTAAAATCTCAAATTTTGTTATCGGTGGAGCTTTTTTTCCACATGATAAACAGGTTGATAATAGAAAGCTTGTTGTGTCGTTGGTTAAATATGCAAAAAATTCTAATATGACTGTGAAAGAGTTTACAGAAGTTAAATTTATAGAGGCTGATAATGGAATATTTCAAAGAGTGATCACAAACAATGGGACTTTTGAAGCGGATTTTTGTATTTTAGCTGCTGGAGCTTGGTCGGGCGAAATAGAACCTATTAAAGTTTTCCCAATTAAAGGACAGATGTTGTCATTCAAAACAAAAGAAAAAGGTGAAATTTCAAAAATCTTATATAGCAATAGAGCTTATATAATTCCAAGAAAAGATAGTAATTTAGTTGTTGTTGGTGCTACACAAGAAAATGTTTTTTTTAAAGAAGGAAATACGGTATCTGGGATATTTTTACTACTTAAAGGTTTGTTAGAAACTTTACCATCTACGAAAGACTATGAAATAACGGAAACTTGGTATGGATTTAGACCAGCAACCCCTGATGGTCTTCCTATTCTTGGAAAATCTGAGATAAAAAATTTATACTATGCTACAGGACATTATAGAAACGGAATATTGCTTGCTCCAATTACAGCAAAATTAATAACCCAATTAATTCACAAAGAAGAAGAATCACCTTATTTAAAAATGTTTGATTTTAGCAGATTTTATATAAAGGAGGAATAAAATTATGAAGATAAAGAATTATATTGAAAGTGGATTGAAAAATTTTATAGAAGATGCTCCTTCAGATTACAAAGAAATTGGGAAATGTAAAAGCGGTTGTCATGTGGTTAGTTTTTATATCAAAGAGGAAAATGGCAAAATTGCTGATGTTAAATTCAACTCATCAAAAAGATGTAAAAAATTACTTGCAGTTGCTGACTATGTTGCAGAGATTATAAAACAAAAAGGGAAAGTTGAGTTTAAAGATGAAGAAGTCTTAGAATTCTTCAAAGATGAAAAAGAAATAGAGAAAGTTAAAGATAGATTAGAGATTGTCAAAAAGGCATTAAACAAGTGAGTAAATGATCAAGTGAGTTAGGCGAGAAAACAGCATAGAAGTTAAGCATTAAGGAAAGTAGAAAAGAAAATAGAACAATGAAAATATAATATCCTCGATTTATAATGCTATAAAAGAAGCAATAGAAAGTATAAATCAGTACATAGGGATTTAATTCAAGAATGTTAAGAAAAAGAAATTACTCTAAAGGCTGTTCTAAATTTTAGCTAAGTTTAAAAATTAATTAGCCTTTTAATCGTCATTCTGAAGCCGTGCGAAGAATCTCTGCCTTTTCCCCTCTATAGTGTCATCCTGAGGACTTTGGTCCGAAGGATCTCCTCTTTTGATTTTTGATTTAAAAAGAAAAAACAGGAGATTCTTCGCTTCGCTCAGAATGACAGATTAAGGGTATAAAAGGACGGAGATTCTTACCTGTCGCTCAATAACTTAATCAATGAAAATTTAGACTCCCGAGACCTTTTTAAAGCCTCGGGATATTTTAAAGATATTATGGACAAGCATCTGTATGAGGAACTTTTCCAAGACCAATTAAGAAAGATTTGAAAGGTTCCATGAATTTCATTGCTTCAACTTTAGAACCTTGGAATGTCATCTTTTTCATAATACCCATTCCCATAAATCCAAATTCACCTTTTGCTAAAGACTTCCAGTTTTCGTCTGTTGCGTACATAACAAACTCTGGATTTGGGTCCTTAGCTTCGCCGCCATATATACATACCGCTTTTCCGTTTTCATACTTAATTCTAACCTCAACCTTTTTAGGTGGATTGCAATTCTCTCTGTAAAATTGGATTGTTTTATAGCCTTTTTGTTTATTTACGTTGTATTCTGCCCATTCTGCCATGACCGTTTGCATGTTTTTGTTCCAATACTCACAAAACTGCTCTGTCCACTTTGGACTCATCCACGGTTCTGCTGCAAAACTTGAAAAAGAAAGGGACAAAACCGTCCCTAAAACTGCTAATTTATTCATAACATCCCTACCTCCAATACCTTAGAACGACCATCTTAAAGCTATACCAACTTCATTTTGTGAGTTTTTAGCTCCAACTGTTGCGTTTTCAAGTGTATACCTTGTTGGAGGATTACCTGATGTTGCATCAACCGTATAAGACTGTCCACTTGATTCAACTTTTTTCTCAAATGCATGTACATATGCTAAATCGATAGCAAAATGTTTGCTAACTTGATAACTTCCACCAAGGGTAATATGGTGTTCTGTAATCGCCGGAAAACCAATTAGATTGAACCATTGAACGTTAAAGTCTGGGAAAGGTTGTGCTAAACTTGGTATATTATTTGTTGGCATCATTCCGTTCAATCCAGAATAGCTTCTGATTGGAGATTTACCATAGTTATAACCAGCTCTTAATTTTAATGCTGGAGTTACTTGATATTCACCACCAACTGCTATAACAGTTTGGTCTTTCCATTTAAATTGTTTATAACCATCTGCATCAGACCAGTTAATCCATCTTAAATCTAAACCAACTTTTAAGTTTGGTAATACTTTATAACCAATACCAGCTGCAACTTCTTGAGGTTGTTGTAATTTTAGGTCTTCATATGAACCATCGCCATTAGTATCAAATACATGCTTGTATTTCATAGATACAGGGGATTGATAGTTAAAACCTACTGTTAAATCTCCAACTTTATAACCTATACCTAATTGTGCGCCTACACCATAAGAAGATGACTGACCTCCGCCTGCATTAAAGCATTCATTTGGATCAATTAACCCATTTTGATTTAAATCTACACACATATTAGCACCCATATCAAGAGAACCCCATGCTAAATCAAGTCCTACACCAACAGATAAATTAGGGTTTACTTGATAAGAAACAGCTGGAATAATTCTCATAAACTGTAAAGTCGTATGCATATTTGCTAATCTCGGGTCTTTATCCCTATAATCTACACCCATACCAGAAACACCGTATGCAGCAATACCAACAACCACTTGATCATTTATTCTGTTTGTAATTCCTATCTCTGGAACAGTAAAGAAGTTTGCTCTTGAGGAAACATATCCAGTATCACCCGAGTTTTGACCATTGTATCTTCCCTTAACATCTGGCATAAATAAAATACCACCAAAGCTGACAGTAAAGCCTTTTTCTGAGTTCATCCATGCTGGGTTTCTAAAGATTGAATCAACAGAGCCAATTGGCATACCAACACCAAGACCACCCATCGCTTCAGATGCTGGAGTAACACCTATCATGTTATCTCCGTTTGTTGCCATTGCAGACCCTGCTACTGCAAGAATTGCAGCTGACGCTAAAACTTTTCTCATAATACTAACCTCCTTCTAAAAAATATATTTGCATATATTCAATACAAAAAATACAAAGTTGTCAAACACTAACTTAATGGGGGTTTTTGTAATTATTAAGATATTTGAATGTTTTAATAAATAAGAAGTATACTTAGGATGAGAAATCCAGGAAAAACAGGAGATCCTTCGCTTCAATCAGAATGACTCACTAGTGGTTTCCTGTCATCCTGCGGACTTTAATCCGAAGGATCACGTTTTTGGTATTTTAATATAAAATTTACTTCCTTTTCCTACTTGACTTTCTACCCATACTTTGCCTTTATGGGCTTCTGTGATGTGTTTAACGATAGATAGCCCTAAACCTGTTCCGCCGATGTTCCTACTTCTTGATTTATCAACTCTGTAAAATCTTTCAAACACAAGAGGAATTGATTCTGGTGGTATTCCTATGCCTGTATCTATAACGCTTATAATGTCATACTTTCCATCAGTTTTTGCATTTACTTCTACTGTGCCGTTTTGAACGTTATATTTTATTGCATTTTCAATTAAATTTTTTAGTGCTATGCTTAATTTTTGTTCGTCTGCATAAACTTCAAAATCTTTGGGAACATTATTTTTAAGTTTTATGTTCTTATCTTTTGTTAAATGTTGCAAATCTTCAAAGATGTCTTCAACTTGTTTGTATAATAAATATTTTTTCTTGTTTACCAAATCTTCTTGAGATTCGAGTCTTGCAAGTATAAGAAGGTCGTTTATGAGAGAGTCCATTTGATTTATTCTTTTTTTTGCCATGTCTACAAATTTCAGGATGTTAGAGTCTTTTATTTCCTCTTCTATTGTTTCCATAGCAGACTTTAAAACAGAGATTGGAGTTTTTAATTCATGAGATACGTTAGATACAAAGTCTTTCTTTGCTTGTTTGTAGATCTCAAATGGCGTTATATCTTGCAGATGAATTATTTTTTTGCCTTTAATGTGATATACATTTACCAAGTATTTACTACTATCTATATTTACTTCTAACTTTGTGTCTTTATCGTATTCATGGGAAATTATAGAATAAAGATAATTATCATTTATAACTTCTTTAAAATGTTTACCTTCGTAATCTGGAGTATTTAAAAATCTCTGTGCAAATCTATTTACAAATAAGATATTTTTATTTTCATCAACGACAATGACGCCTTCTTTTAAATAGTCAAGAAAACTTATTAGTATTTCATAATCTAAATGCTGGTCTTTTAGGGTATTACTTTCCATTTTCGTCTAATTCCTGATGTCTTAGCATTTTTCCTTCTTTCATGTAAATAACTTCTTCTGCTAAGTTTGTTGCTATGTCTGCAACTCTTTCTATGTTTTTAACAACGTCTATAAGTCTTAATCCAACTTTTATTGTTGATGGGTCTTCTACCATGTAAGTGTATAACTCTCTTATTATCTGGTCTTCTAATGCATCTATTATGTCGTCTCTCTTTATTACATCTCTTGCAAGATTTGTATCATTTTCTGCAAAAGCTTTTATTGCATCTTTAAGCATTTGTATTGTTAACTCAGTCATTTTTGGTAAATCTACATATTCTTTTAACTTTGGTTTTGTTAATATAGACTGGGCATGTTCTTTTATATTTTCTGCATGGTCTCCTATTCTTTCAAGGTCTCTGTTTACAAACAAGTCCATTGCGAGCATTCTTAAATACTTTGCCTCCGGCTGATATCTTGCCATGGTTGTTATTATCAATGATTCATTTTCTACTTCCATCTGGTCAACTATGTTTTCATTTTCTTCAACATATTTTAAATACCTCGGGTTATGCTCTATGATAGCTTTTATTGAGTTATCTATCATGTTTTCTACAATTTCAGCCATTTTTAAAAGCCTTTCTTTGATTTCATTTAATCTTGGTTCTATTAACATTTAACATCCTCCTTCATAGAGTTTTCGATTTTTTTATTAACCAAATTTACCTGAAACATAATCTTCTGTGAGTTTTTTGCTTGGTTTAGTGAATATAATATCTGTTAAATCAAATTCAATAAGCTCTCCAAGATACATAAATGCAGTGTAGTCTGAAACCCTTGCTGCCTGTTGCATGTTGTGGGTAACAATAATTATTGTATGATTTTTCTTTAATTCAACTATAAGCTCTTCTATCTTTGATGTTGATATTGGGTCAAGTGCTGATGTTGGCTCGTCAAATAGTATGACTTCTGGTTTTACTGCTATTGCTCTTGCTATACATAATCTTTGTTGCTGACCACCTGACAAAGAAAAAGCTGATGCATTAAGTCTATCTTTTACTTCGTCCCAGATTGCAGCATCTTTTAAAGCTTTTTCAACTCTGTCTTGCAGCTCTGTTTTGTTTTTAATTCCTTGAAGCCTAAGTCCATATGCGACGTTGTCAAATATAGACATTGGAAACGGTGTTGGTTTTTGGAATACCATACCGATTTTACTTCTTAAAATCATTAAATCTACATCCTTTGCAAGAATGTTTTTACCTTCAAATATTATTTCTCCTTCGTATCTGTTACCCGGGTATAAGTCATGCATTCTGTTAAAACATCTAAGCAGTGTAGTTTTACCACATCCGGATGGTCCAATTAGTGCTGTAACTTTTTTTTCATAAACCGGCATGTTTATATTTTTTAAAGCCTGTTTATTGCCAGCATAATAAAAATTTAGATTTTTGACTTGTAATTTTACATTTTCAGACATTTATGTTTGCCTCCTAAGAGTGTTTTTTCCTTTGGATTAAGTATCTTGCTGTGATTGATGCAATCAATACGAAGAACGTAAGAATGAAAGATGCTGCCCATGCTTGTCTGTGCCATTCGTCGTATGGTCCCATGGCGTATTGAAAGACTGTAACTGTTAAAGATGCCGTCGGTTGCGTGATATCGTAAGTTGTAAAGTTGTTATTAAAAGATGTAAATAATAATGGTGCAGTTTCTCCGGATATTCTTGCTACTCCAAGAATTACACCTGTTAAAACTCCTACTTTTGCAGCTTTTAAAACTACTTGAAAGCTAACCTGCCATGGCTGAGCTCCAAGGGCATATGCTGCTTCTCTTGTTTCCCTTGGAACTAATTTCATCATCTCATCAGTTGTGATTACTATAACCGGTATCATAAGCAATGCAAGCGCTACAGAACCAGCTATTCCCATAAAATGACCAACCGGATAAACAAGTATCGCATAAACTACTGCACCTATAACGATAGATGGATTACTTACCATTATATCAACTATATTTCTTGCAATTTTGAACACTTTTGAGTTTTGACCATACTCAGCAAAGAATATACCGGCTAATATTCCAATAGGCGTTCCTATCATAGTTCCAAGAACAGTAATGATTAAATGACCTATAAAAGCATGTTTTAATCCACCGCCTTCCATACCGGGTGGAACCGGGTCTTTTGTAAATAAATCTAAATTTATGTATTTAAAACCGTTAATAAGCAAATCTCCAAGTATCCAAAACAAGAAAAATAATCCAAGCAATGCAGAAAAACCTGACAATGTAAGGAATATGTAATTTTCTAATTTTCTTTTAACCATAGCTTACACCTTCCATTTCTTTTCTAATTTCAAAAGCATAATTTTAGAAAGATATAAAACAATAAACGACATTATAAAAAGTATTAATGCAAGATAATATAAAGAAGAAAGATAAATAGCTGTGTCTGCTTCTGTAAATTGGTTTGCCAAAGCAACGGTGATGGTTGTAAATGGGTCTAAAAGCGATTTTGGTATTTGATTTACGTTTCCTGCTAAAAATGTAACAGCCATCGTTTCCCCAAGTGCTCTACCGGTAGATAAGATTAATCCACCTGCAATACTTGACGCTGTGATAGGTATCATCACTTGTTTTATAACTTCCCATTTTGTAGCCCCAAGGGCATAAGCTGATTCTTTCATTATGGATGGAACCATATTAAACGCATCTTTAACAACAGAACTCATAAATGGAATTATCATTATTCCAAGAACGAGAGATGTTGTTAAGACATCAATTCCTGTCGGAGAACCTTCAAAAAGCTTTCCTATTAATGGAATTCCGCCAAGCTTTGCTTGAAGCCATGGCTCTATTTTTTCACCAAATAATGGAGCAATTACGAACAATCCCCACATACCATAAATGATGCTTGGAATTCCAGCCAAAAGCTCTATTGCAGTTGAAAAGATTGGTTTTAGTTTGTTTGGTGAAAGTTCAACCAAAAAAATAGCAATACCAATTGAGATTGGAGCAGCGAATAATGTTGATAAAAATGTTGCTATCAATGTTCCGACTATAGGAGCCAACCCGCCAAATTTAAGTGCGACCGGGTCCCAGTCGGTAGATGTTAAAAAGTTTAAAACTCCAAAGGTTTGGATAGCAAGATATGCTTCTTTATACAGTACAATGAATATAACTACCGGGAGTATAAAGCCTATAAAGATTGCTGCAAATCCAAGTATTATTTTTAAAAGTTTTTCTACAAGAAGCGCCCTTTTTAGTGCTGTATTTTCCATCCTTTAAGCTCCTTACTTTACTGTTTGTCATATAAATTTTTGTATAAAAATTTTTGTATAAAATTATAAATTAAATACACGTCGGGGTGAGAAATTAAAAAGTATACATTCTCACCTTTCTTATCATACTCCTACAGCGTGCAAAGAATCTCGTATTTTTATATTAAAAAACCCAAAAAGAAGATCCTTCGGACTAAAGTCCTCATGATGACAGGAAGCTGCCAATAGTGTCATTCTGAGCGACAGCGAAGAATCTCCTGTTTTCTATTAAAAAAATCAAAAGAAGAGATTCCTTCTAAAATCCTAAGGTTGGGCAAAGGTAAGGTCATATTTACATATACATTCTACAACTTAAAAAATAGAACGCTTTTATGTATAAAGAAAACAATAGGATTACTTATTCTTAAAAACAAAATTCTTAAAAACAAAAAGCCCCACCTTTTTAGAGGTAGGGCAAAATTGGAGGTTAGACATGAGAAAAGTATTACATCAATCCATTTTCTTTCCAGTATGATCTGATTAAATCTTTCACGTTTTGTGGTAATGGGATATAGTTTAATCTTGCAGCTTCTTGATCTCCTTTTGTAAATGCCCAGTCAAAGAACATAACTGCTTTTTTTGAGTTTTCTGGTCTATCTTTTGCCAGTAAAATAAATGTAGCTCCAGATATTGGGTATGAATTTTTACCCGGTTGGTCTGTTAATACTTCGTAGAAATGTTTCTTTTTGTCCCATTTAGCGTTAGCAGCTGCTGCTTGGAAGCTTTCCATAGATGGAGCAACAAAGTTTCCTTCTCTGTTTTTAACTTTTCCAGCAGGCATATTGTTTTGTTTTGCATAGATATATTCTACGTATCCTATTGCTCCTCTCATTCTCTTAGTGTAGTTAGCTACACCTTCGTTTCCTTTTCCGCCTACACCAGTTGGCCAGTTAACAGATGTTCCGTATCCAACCTTTTCTTTCCACTCTGGACAAACTTTTGATAAGTAGTTAGTCCAGATCCAAGTTGTACCAGAACCATCAGACCTGTGAACTACTGTAATTGGTCTATCTGGTAAATTTACGCCAGGGTTTAATTGTTGTAAGTATGGGTCATTCCATTTAGTGATTTTACCCATATATATATAACAGAGAGCTTTCCCGTCAAAGTTAAGAGGCTGTTTTACTTCTGGTAGGTTGTAAGTTGGAACTACTCCACCGATTACTGCCGGGAATTGGAGTAATTTCTTTTGGTTTAATTCTTCTGGTGTTAATGGAGCGTCTGATGCACCAAAGTCTACTGTTCTGTTTTCGATCTGTCTGATACCACCACCAGAACCAATTGATTGATAGTTAACTTTGTTTCCTGTTGCTTTTTCATATGCATAAGCCCAAGCAGAGTAAATTGGATATGGGAATGTTGCACCTGCACCTGTAATTGTAATTCCCGCTAATGCTGCGGTAGATGTTGCTAAAATTCCAGCTATTGCAAGCTTTTTCAAGCCTTTAACTTTCATCTTTTTACCTCCGTTAAATTTTTAAGATTATGATACTATGAAAATGTTTATTTTTTATTAATTTTTTGTTAAGAAATTTTAACAATTTCCCCTCTCCCTCCCACAAACATACAAAAAGCAGTAGGATTACCAGCTAAGCTCAGCTGTTATCATATATTTTGTTTTATCTTTGTTGTCTGGGTTAGTTCCTTTGTAATCATAATTGATAACGTTTGCAATCCATTTTACATATTTGTTCATAGTGTAAGCTACACCAAAATAGTAAGCATCTCTTTTGTTTGCTTTGACATCGTTATTTTGTGCATCTTTTCCGAGTGTTAACTCTTTCTTAAACTTCCAATGGTCATATCTACCGAATATGGACCAATCTTGAACTGGTCTTACTTCTGCGTTTATTGAGTATCCATCGCCTGCTTGTTGAGAAGATGAGTTATAATCTGTTTTTGCATATTGTGCTGCGATTAAGAACATTGGGTGGTTATAAACTGCATGGATGTGATAGAGGTTAAGATTTGTATGATTTGTGTATGTACCGTTATTATTATCATTATATCCAATGTTGCTTGCTAAGTGTAAAGAAATGTTTGCATACTGATCTTTTGTTGGATTAACTTTTTTATCTCCGTTTCCAAATACGTGATAAGTTACTCTACCTTCAAAAGAGTTGTGGAAGCTGGATGAGTTTTTAGAGCTTGTGTTAATCTTGTCGTAACCTTCTCCGTTAAACATTCCTACTTCAGAAGTTACATACGGAGTTTTTGTCTTGAAGTTAATTCCAAGGTCTGCCGATGGCCATAATCCCATACCATCTGAAGATTCCATAAATGTTTTATCTATAGACCTGTACCACCATCCAGAATGCTCTTCATAATCAATCCAAGGTGTATGAACTATACCAAACTCAAAGCCAGTGTGAGGAATCAAGTCTGAAATGTCTTTGTAGAGATAACCGTATTTAATTTTGAGTTTTAATGATTTGTCTGTGCTACCAACGTTATTTTCTTGAGCTAAATCAGTTGTAAATCTGATATAGTCTTTGTCTGAGATGTAAGCCTTTGTATCAAAGTAAAATCTTCTTGCTTCAAAATCGCCTGAGTCGTTAATTCCTGTGTATTTTTTCTTAGTAGTTTGGTAAGTATAACCCAAGTAAGCCTTTCCGCCAATTTCAAACTTCTTAAACTTACCTGTTAAAAGAGATGACATGCTACCTTGTTTCTCAAGTTTTGCCAACTTTTCTTTTGCTTCCATTGCTGTTTTGTCAATTTCAGCTTGGTATTTAGCCTTTTCTGCCTCTTCTTGTGCAAGCTGTTCGTCAATTGCTGCAGCTTCATCTTCTTTTAAGATACCCTTCTCAACAAGTTTTTTGAGAATGGGGTTCTCGATAGTTTGTGCGTTTGCAAGCCCTACAGCTCCTAAGAGAGCCATCACTGCTAAAGTTCTCTTCATTTAAATAACCTCCTCTGAAAATATTATTCGTAAATCACTATACCAAATGAATTTTAAGATTTAATGAAAGAATGGTTAAAATTTGTTAATAATTTTTTTAAAATTTCATACTTTGGTGAAGACTATTCCAAAAATCAACATTGTCGCTCCAAAGCCAGCGAAGAATCTTTTACTTTTACTGAATTTCTTGCCCAACGTATGGTTAGAATTTGTTAACAACTGTTTAAAATTTTATTAATCCCTTTCCAGGAATATATTGATAAGTTGCTGCTATTTCTTTATTTGAGTCTTTTTTATATTTGTCAACGCTTACTATTTGACACCTAGCAGATGATTTATCCATATCTAAAATAGAATATCCCCATACTCTATGGCTTAAATACTTTGTCCATGGGTTTTGTTTTATTTCTAACTGGGCATATTCATCGGCATCTTTAACTCCGTAATCTTACCACCAGTTGGCTTCTGCTGCAGAGATCGAGGATATTGCAGGAGTCATAAACTCTACTCCCACGATTTTCTCATAGTTTTCTTTAAATTCTGTAGGTATTTCTGCAATCAAGCCGGCGTGTCTATCTCCTGTAAGGGCTACAAATTTGTTTATATTATTTTTGTTTAAAAATTCTATTATCTCTTGTCTTTCTTTTATATATCCATCCCAAGCATCTAAGGAGCCATAAAGTCCGTTTATTTTTCCTTGTACAAATTGGACTTCATTAGCTACTATTTTCCAACTATTTCCTTGTTTTAGCTTTTCATAAAACCAGAATTTTTGATTTTCTCCAAGCATTGAGGTTTTATACTGGTCTTCACAACCTGCGGATGCGTATCTTTTATCGCAAGGTTGCGATGTTCTGTAAGACCTTTCATCTAAGCAAATCAAATGTGCTAATTCTCCAATTTTGAAATCTCTATAAATGATGATCCATTCTAAAGGATTTTGAGCGTTAAGATTTAATTTAGCCCTTGAAGGTGTATAAAAATACCATGCTAATATTGCAGCTTTTCTTAGGTTAAGAACTTTTTCTCTGTCATTTTCAAAAGGATGTTTTGGAAGTTTATAAAATCCTTTTTCGTAGTCAAATGAGTAATCGTTTGCATATTCATGGTCATCCCAGATATAGATAAATGGATGCATTGCTCTTGCAAGCTGATAATCTTTGTCTGACAAATATGTTGTATACAGATATTTATAATCTTCTAAATCAAGTGCAATACTATGACCTGATGGAAAAGCTAAATTTCTGCCGGGTACTCTTGGTTTGCCATAGATTCTCTCATAAATTTGGTCTCCAAGATGTAAGATAAATCCTATATCTTCATTGGCTAAATGTCTGTATGCTGTATAATATCCATCGGCGTAGTTTTGACAGGTAACAAATCCTATTCTGTAGTTTTCAACATCTCCAACCGGCAGAGTTTTAAACCTACCTACCATTGACGGAACGTCTGCGTATGTAAATCTGTAGTAGTAAGTCTGTCCTGGTTTTAGATTGTCTATTGTTAGCCTGATTGTGCAGTCTCTTTCTTTTATAATCTCATATCCGGGTATTTTTATGACTGATGATTCTTTCATCTCTGGACTTTGTGATATCTCTAAGATAAGGTCTTTTTTTAATTGGTTGTGGATATTTGGATTAATTCTCGTCCATAATATAATGCCATCCTGCGTTGGGTCTCCGCTTGCAATTCCAAGGTCAAAAATTTCTACTGCATCACTTGCCAATACTTCAAGGTTATGTGTAAGTAAATATAAGGTTGATAATGATAAGCTTATAAACTCTCTTCTGCTTAAAAGCATTTTGCTTCTCCTTAGTTTAGTTTGTATTCTATCTCTAAATTTAGTGTCATAGGTTTTCCTTCCGGTGGTGGCGGAAATTTTAAGCTCTTTAAAAGCTTTAAAGTTTCTTTATCTAAGATGTTACTGTCGCTTGACCTAACAAGTGATACATCTTTAACATTACCATCTTCGTCTATGGTAAATCTAACTAAAACAGCTCCCTCTTCTTCCCTTCTTTTTGCTTCTTCTGGGTATCGTTTTTTGGATTCTATGATTTTTCTAACGGTTGCGTAATATTGATTAAGTGCTGATTTATCAGGCTCTTTTGGTAGTGGAGGGGGTGAAGGTGACTCTTCATGCTTTGGTGGGGGTGGTGGTTGAGGTTTTTTTATTTCTGGTGGTTTTTCTACAATTTCTTGTTTTTTAAAATTGTGTTTTGACTCTTCTTTTATTGGTTCTACCGGTTTATCCTCTGTCTTAACTTCTTGCTTCACTTCAATTTTTTGTTTCTCTATCGGTTTTTTATGTTCAATAATCTGTTGTTTTGGCTGTTGTTTTGGCTTATGAGTTTCTTTTTTAACTTCTTTTATAATCTGTTTTTTGGGTTGCTCCAGTTTCTTAATTTCCTGTTTTTCTTCCGGAAGTTCAACTATTTCTATAAAGGTAGTTGGTTTTGGTGGCTCATGAAGCTTAATATTAAAAATTAGATAAGTTCCATAGGCTGATAATGAAGAAAAAAGCAAAGAAAAAATAAATGAAGCCGATTTTTTATCATCAGAAAATTTCATTTCTTTTCACCGGCGATAGATATTTTTGTTATTTTGTTTTCTTTAAGAGTGTCTATTGCTATCATCAGAGATTGAGCTGTTGCGTCTTTGTCTGGAATTAGAATAACTATAGCTTCTTCCGGAGATTTAACTGTTTTAAGATACTGCTTTAATGCTTCTAATCCCGTTCCGAATTTTTCTGTTTTAATATTTCCTTCTTTGTCTATATACACTTTCAAAGGCTCGTTAATTTGGTTTTGTTCTACCGTAGATGATGTAGGGAGTTTAATATTTTGATACAACATAGGCAGTACATTAAGAGTATAAAGAATGAAAAAGGTGAGTAGAAATAGCATAACGTCTATCATAGGAATTATTTGAATTTCTTCCTTTTCGTTTTCCTGCTCTTCAAGAAGGTAAAGCAATGAAAGCTTTTTATGCTTGTTCATTCAAAACCTCCATCAATATCCTGCTTTTAATCTCTTCTTTCTTTTCTTGGATTTTGGAATTAAAGAATTTGAACCATAGATAAAACCATAATGATAATGCTATACCTATTGCAGTAGCAACAAGGGCTAATCCAATTGCGGCGCTTATTTCTCCGGCTCCCGATACACCTTTTTTACCAAGCTCTTGGAAAGCTATGATAAGACCTATTACAGTTCCTAAGAGTCCAAGTAGCGGTGATGTAGTAGCTGCAAAATCTAAAAACCATAATCCTTTTTTAAAATCTTTAGCCCAGTGGAGGGCATCCACCGGGTTAGTATTTCCGTTTGACTTTTTCATCATGAAAAATTTCTGAAATATGATAAAGTTCCCATACACAAAAACAATAAACATTAGCACGAAGATTGCTGATTTAATCTCAACCATTTAAAACCTCCCGTTGATTCCAAAAGATATAGTGAACGGTGTTCCTGCGTAGTAAGTACCTGACGCTGTCCCTGGACTTATTCTACCTACGTATTTTTGATTTGTTAAGTTGACTACGTCCATGTAAAGGTCAAAGTATTTATAAATCTTTCTTGTAGCCGATAGGTTTACAATTGCGTAGTTATCAACTTTTTCTGTATTTGTGAAATTACCATATCTTGAACCTATAAACTGGATGCTTGGAGAGACTTTAAAATCGTATAGATTAAAACGAGAACCTAATTTGACCATATACCTTGGAGTGTCTGGAACGCTGTTGTCTTTAATGTCATATTTAGTGTTTCCATCATAAAACACATCGTCTTTAAATTTGGCTTCGTTGTATGAGAAGGATGCGTAAATGTTAGTTTTTGGCATAGGATTTGCTCCCACTTCTAACTCAAACCCTTTAGCATCAACTTTTCCGGCGTTTCTAATGTATAGTAAATTTGGGTCAGTTGGGTCAGCAACTCTGATTAATCTGTTTTTGTATCTTACAATATAAGCAGTTGGAGCAATGTAAAATTTATCGTAAGTTAATCTTGCACCTAAATCATAGCTATCAGACTCTTCAGGCTTTAGTTGGTCAGCTACAAATTGCGCTGATCTGCTTGTCGGTATAGTTCCCAAAAAATTCTGAGGTACTCTAAAGTTCTTAGCATAAGAAGCATAAAGATATAGATTGTCTAAAACGCTAAATCCTAATCCAATGTTAGGTAAAGTTTTTTTGTATGTTTTTTCGTATGATGTAGTTTGATTTTTGGTTAATCTTGGGTCGTCGTAAACACCATCCTCTGGATAATAAGGCAGTCCAGTCGTACTATAATCGTTAAACTTTCTTTTAATGCTTGCAAATCTAAAACCGAGGTTAAAATCTAATTTACCTAAAAGCTCTTTTGATTCAAATGAAATGTAAGGAGTATTTGTTGTTGTCTTTGTTCTTTGAATATAGTTGTATCTAAAAGATGTAGAATTATTCAATGTATAAGTACCATCTGAATTTATATTTACCAATCTTGATGGTTGCCATTGTTTTAAGTCTGCGTATTCATACCAGTATCCTAAAAAAAATTTAGAATTATACGGTAAATCCACCTTTAACTCGGTTGTAAATCCTGGTCTATCTGTATAGTTAAAAGATTCTCTAAAGAAAACATTAGATCCAGAAGATGTTGCACTCGTTCCGCTTCCTCTACCAATCCACATGTAAGGCTTAAAATTAAGGGATATCTTATCTGTAAAGTTAAGATTAAAGATGGCTCTATATTGCTGGTTTGTATAAGGGTTTTGGTAGAATTCATAGTACTGTGTGTTATTGGCAGTATTACCCGGGATTAATTTATTAGTATAATCTCTACTTCTAAAAATATTTCCGTCTTTGGTTTCTGCGTATGTAAACGGTCTGTAGAAATAGTTTAATTGAACGTTTCTGTCATAGTAAAATTCATAATCAAGAATTCCGATTGTTTCTGCTATTCCTAAGGTATAGTGGTCTCTGTACTGAGGTGCACCACCAGGCCCTTTCCATTTATCAACTTCTGTATGAGAATAAGAGAAGAATATTTTTGGAAGGCTTTTATTTCCAAATAAATATCCTGTGTCTAATCTGTAAAATGCTCTTTTAAAGTTATAAGAACCAAATTTTAGACCAAATGAGTTTGTAAATTTACTTCTTGGTGGAGCAGTTCTAACCTTCAAAGCACCGCCAATTTCTGTATAGAAAGGAGACCTTTTGTTCACAGAACCTCTTGTAATAGTTATAGTCTCAAGATTTTCCACATCTGCATACTCATGAGGATAAAGGGCAAAGTTTCCTGAGTCGTTTAGTGGCATGTCATCAATAGTTACTCCAATTTGAGTATTGTCAAAACCTCTTATTCTTACACTACCACCACTAAGTCCATATGCATCATCGGTTTGAACGTTTACAGATGGAGTAAGTTCAATAGCCTTAAAGATGTTAACCGAACCAGCTCCGGCTCTTGTTTGAATCTCTTCTTTTTTTACTGTTGTTTCGGTAGCCGGTACATTTTTCTTGATTTCAATCGGAAGCTCTTTTTCTAAACCTGTTTGGTCTTCGACTTTAACTTTTAAAGTTGTTTCTTGTGCATAAACAAAACTACCACTTACCATAGCAGCATAAAAAAGTGCTAAAGCCTTTTTTCTTTTCACAGCATTTCCTCCTCTTTGATTAAATTTTTGTCTATTTTAAAGATAGAGTTTTAAGATTTAATGAAAGAATGGTTAAAATTATTTAAGTCTACAAGAGATAACATTTCAAAATCTTAACTTTATTTTCATAAAACTTTTACATTTCTATGTTAACTTTATAATCAATTATTCACTCTGGAGATGTAAAAATGAATAAAAAAGAATTGATCAAGATAGTTGCAGAAAAGATCTATCACATTACTGGCAAAGATGATTCAAGAACTGCTCAAAACTGGATTGACGCTGAAGAAATAGTGAATATGATTCTTGAACATTGCAAAAAAGAAGAGAAAATAGAAGAAAAGCCTAAGAAAGGAAGAAAAACTAAAAAAAAGTGAGAAGTGAGAAAGTGAGTAGGTGAGAAGTTAGATAATTCACTTTTTCGTATTCGTTGCATGAAAAAATTAAAAAATTAGCAATTCGCACACTCGATCTAAGGATTGATTATTATTAATTTACTTATCATCCTGAAGGAAGCAAAGACTTTATCTTTAAAAAATGATGGGCGATGAGTTTTTTAAAGTCTTATAGATTTCACTCATCACCCGTCTCTATCTAAGCCGCTCATTATTTATAAATAAATCTCTAATCCATCTTTTCTTTTAACTTGTATAACTGCTGGTCTTGGGATTGGACAGTTGTCGTTTAGATATGGCCATTTTGTAGCATCTAAATCTCCTTCTCCTGGATGTTGGATTGCACAAAAAAATACTTTATAGTCATCTGAAAATTCAGGACCGCATATTTCACAGTTTGGCACACCTGATAAAAACATCTTTAGCTCTTTTGTAAATGGATTTAACACATAAACACCATCATTTGATTTTAGTCTATCTAATCCAGGATTACCGTCAGTTGCTATCCATACATTGCCGGCTTTGTCAATGGCTATGTTATCCGGTGCTGATATTGGTGGAACATCAGACTTAGCAAGCTGTCCGTAGATAAAAAGCTTGTTATTATAGGAGTTTGCTTTTGGGTCCCCACACATCAAAGCTATTCTCCAATTAAATTTTGTTGAAGTAGGATTATGATTTTCTTCAATGATTTCTATAATATGTCCCATTGTATTTTCTGGTCTTGGGTTTGCTGCGTTTGTTTCTGATGCTTTTCTTTTTTCATTGTAAGTCATGGCAGTAAAAACAGATTTAGTAATATGGTTATACTCCACGCCTTCCGGTCTGTCCATTTTTGTAGCGTCTAATAAATCAGCAGCCTTTCTTGTGTTAATGAAACATAAAGCAGGGTCTTCTTGGAATACGTTTGGTAGCTTTGGATTTGGCTTTATTATATACTTTCCATTTTCTAAGTAAGCTGATGCAATTTCTACCCATTGCCCTGTAAAGTCATCGTTAAGCACAGCCACGTATAGCGTTCCTTCATCTAACAGGTTAAGATTTTTCTCTCTATCATTTGGGTCAAACTTGTTTTTAGTTACAAATTTGTAAAGATACTCATATCTTTCATCATCTCCCATATAAACTGCTACTCTCCCATCTTTCCCGATAGCAGTATTTGCCGCCTCATGCTTAAACCTTCCAAGGGCTGTTCTTTTAATCGGTGGTCTGTTTGGGTTTAATGGGTCAATTTCCACAACCCAGCCAAATCTATTTGCTTCGTTTGGTTCTTTTTCAACGTTAAACCTGTCATAGTATTTGTAAAATCCGTAATAACCATGATATTTAATATCCGGAACGCCGTATCTTTGATGGATTTCAACAACTTTATAATCTGTCATTTTTTCTGGGTCTATGTTTTCTAAATCTCCTCCAAAGTAAGAATGGAAGTTTTCTTCACAGGATAAAACCGTTCCCCATGGAGTTTTTCCTGCTGAGCAGTTGGCAATAGTTCCATACACAAACTCGCCGTTTGGGTCGTAAGATGTTTGGAGAAGTTTATGTCCTTTCGCAGGTCCGGATATTAAAGCTTTTGTTTCTGCTGTTATTCTTCTGTTGAATTTAGAGCCTTTTACATACTCAAAAAATCCAACTTTATTCTTTTTAATCTCAACTATAGAAAGCCCATGGGCCTGAATCATAAAATCAACTTCTTCTTTCGTTGGCTGATTTCTTAGAAAGTAATCCTTAAACATAAGTTCTGGGTTAGTGTACTCATGATTTACAACCAAAAGAGTTTTATCTTTAAAGTTAAAAAATCCTACAAAATCATTATTGTATCCAAAGCAGTACTTTTGCCTTTCAACATCGTAGTTAGATACTTTTTCAAAAACATTCTGATAGTTTATTCCATCGTTGTTATCTAACGGGTCTCCCCATTTGATTAAAATTTTCCATTCATAACCTTCCGGAATTGTTATTTCATCTTTTGTATTAGGATAAATGGTTATAAAAGATAGGTTTTTATAGTTTTTTACAGATGTTTGAATATCCTTAGAATATCCAATGTTAAACAGTCCAGAAAGCCCTAATATCCCGCCAATCTTAAATAAATCTCTTCTTGATATGGCTTTTTCTAAAATGTCTCCAAAGTAGTTATCCATTATTTAAGACCTCTCAAAGTTATTTTATAATTAGAGATTTTGCCAATTTATCTTCTAATTGATTATTTAATATATTTGCAACTATATTTATTGCCTCTAATGGGTTTGACATGGGTTTACAGTAAAAAAATCCTTGATGGTAATTTATGCCTAAATCTGACAGTATTTTTGCCTCTTCAAAACTTTCAATACCTTCAGCTATCAAGTAAGTATCAAATTTATAGGCTAAAAAATTCATAACTTCTAACATTTTAAGCTTTTTTTCATTCTTGTCAGCATCTTGTATTAAAACACTTGCTAACTTTAAAAAGTTGAAATCTATATAAACCAATCTATCAAAGTTAGAATGCTCTGTTCCAAAGTCATCTATGGCTATATTAAGACCAAACTCTTTATAATTTTTTACAACGCTTAAAAGGTTTTCAGTAATATTTATTTTTGCTTCGTTTATTTCTACAACTACTAACCTTGGATTGATTCCATAGTAATCTAATCTCCTTTTAATCCAATTTGTACCTATAGAAAAAGAATCTACAGCTTCACTGCTAATGTTTACATACAAAAAATAATCCTTATCAAGACCGAACTCTTTGTATTTTTTAAAAGCAAGCTCTCTGCAAAGCCTATCGAATTCTGTTATTACTTTATCCTTCTTAGCTTTTTCGAATAATATTTTTGGAGACAGAATTTCTCCATTTTCTCTATTGATTCCACGAATCAGACTTTCAAAGCCTACAACTTTCATGTTTTTCATATCTACTATTGGCTGAAAATACGCATCTAAATTTTCAGGATTAAAGATATCTATCATTGAAAGACTCCTTTTATGTTATATTTTTCTTCTGTTAGCGAATATTGCAGATTTTCCAGAAGATTTAGCTAAAGATTTTGCTGCGTGTTTTATCTCTGCTGCCACTGATGCTAAATGTGCAAAATTTTTGATTGAATTTTCTTTTACGGGGACGATTGCACAGCTTATAGATAGTAGAGGAAAATTTTTTACTTTTCCTTCTCTATCTATGGATTTATAAAAACCTACTTCAAAATCTTTTTCGTGAAGGTCTGGCAAAAAGGTTTCAAATCTATCTATTATTAACCTTGATATTTTCTCTCCTTCTTCGTATGGTGCAACTATTATAAAATCATCTCCACCAAGGTGGAAAGGTTTAACATTATTAAATTCTGTTTTTATTTTCTTTAAAATCTCACCAATAATAAAAATTACTTTATCGCCCAACAAGAACCCGTAGTGGTCGTTATAAGGCTTAAAATTATTAATATCTAAATAAATAACATCAAAAGAACCTTCCCTTTTTAGTCTTTCTTCAATATACTTTCTTAAAGCCCAGTTCCCTGGTAAACCGGTTAAAGGGTTTAAATCCCTTGCTAATTGAAGCATTCTTTTAGTTAAAAGCTCCATCAAGTCATGAACTTTAACAGTACCATAATATTTATTATCTTCAACGACTATAATATCATCGTGTTTTCTAAATTCTTCTCTATTGTTTATTTTTAATGCCACTTTTTCTGCTTTAATATTTACATCAAAAATTATATCGGGCTGTTCCATGATATCTTTTATTCTCCTTTTAGCATTAAGATATATACCGTAACCAAACCTACCGAAATAAATATTTTCTATGTACCTGATTCTTTGTATCTGTCCTATAACTCTAAGATCTTGGTCTACAACAGGGATAATATTAGTTGTACTATTCTGAATAATAATGTAGTAAGCTTCCAAAGCATTTGTATCTCCATAAATGAAAGGGGTCTTATTAGCTATTGTTTTAAGCGTAAAATCATGATCCTCATCACTGGAAGCTTGAGAAATTTCTCTGTTGTCAAAATCTAAATTCACGATACACCGCCTAATTAACGGTTTTTTATAGTAGGAGTATAACACTAAAATCTTTATTTTAATTAAAACTACGTTAAATTTTTTTAACCTATTTTTCAAGAATGCTACAAGTAAAAAAGAATTAAGTGTTAGGAAAAACTGAGGAATAAAGGAATAAAATTCCAGTATTTTTGTAAGTAAAGATAACTTTATCTACTATCTAAAAGAGCTTGAATTTAGATACAATTTTAAGGATAATATTAGCTTATACAAATGCTTAATGAAATAAATTGGAAAATTATTTTATTAAAATTAGGTGGGCTGTAAGATGGATTTAGTAAACATAAAGATCGATGGAATTGAAATTTCTGTGCCTAAGAATACAACCGTTTTGGAAGCTGCAAAAAAAATTTATAAATTGATTCCAACTTTCTGTTATCATGAAAAACTGCCAATCTTTGGCGGATGCAGAATGTGTTTGGTTTATGACGTTAAAGCAAAAAGAAGCATCATTGCATGCGGAAGTTATGTATATGACGGGATGGAAATAGAGACTGAGAATGAAAAAGTAAAAGAAGATAGAAAATTTATACTTGAAATGCTCTTTACAAGACATCCGCTTGACTGTCCAATATGCGATAAAGCCGGAGAATGTGATTTACAAAACTGGGGAACCTACTGGGGACCACAGCATAATATACTGCCTATAACACCTTTTGAAAAAATAAGACCAGAAGAAGATTGGGAAAGTGATTATCTTGAATATGTATCAAATAGATGTGTTTTATGTATGAAATGTGTAAGTGTTTGCGACAACATAAACAAATCTCATTCTATTACTCAAATAGAAAGAGGGTTTGAGATACTAATCTCACCAGCTTTAAAACCTATGGATACATCAACCTGTGAAATGTGTGGTCTTTGTGTAGATATATGTCCGGTTGGAGCTATTTTATTTAAGCCTTTTAAATTTAATGCAAGACCTTGGCTATTAAAAGAAACATACACTCATTGCAGTTTTTGCTCCCTTGGCTGTCCTGTTGTGATAGACCATGATGATAAAAAAATACACAGAATAAGAAGTACAGCAGAGCTTGAAGTATGTGCAAAGCCTTATCTTGGATATGACAGCTTTAATGCAAATAGATTAAAATATCCAAAAATAAATAACAATTATTCTTCATTTGATGATGCTTTACAGGAAGTTGTTGATCTTTTAAATGAAAAACCATCTCAAACTGTTATTGTTGTATCTCCTTATTTATCAAATGAGAATCTGCAAAAGATAAATGAAATTGCTTCTAAATCAGGAGTGTACATTACATCAACAATAACATTGGATTTACTGCCACTTTTAGAAGGATTGGGAGAGTATACTCCACCATCAGAAGAAGAGTTAAAAAATGCTAAAAAATGGATAGTAGTTGGAAATGATATCACAGATACAAATCCTGTAATTACATATTACATGAATAAAAAAGTTATTGTAATTTCTCCGCAGGTAGAAAGATTGAAAAAACTGTATCCACTTATAATTGATGCAGAAGATAAACAAATCATTGAAAAACTTATTGAAAATGTAGATGGCTGTGAGATTATAGTATATTCTAACTATTTCTACGGAGAAGATGCTTACAGATTTGGAAAAAAGCTAAAAGAAATTCAATCAAAAGTGCAAAGTAAAATCTTGTTGATTCCGCCTTATCCAAATGGTTTTGGAATAATAAACATTGTAGAAAATCTTAGCTACTTGCCGGATATCATTTCAAAAATTGAAAGCGGAGAAATCAAAAATATCATTCTTTTTGGTGAAGATATAGCAGAATTTTTAGAAGAAGATAAGTTAAAAGAGATTTTAATGATTTTAGAAAAGAAAGTAATATTTACTCCTTTTGAAGATGGGCTTGCATTGGTTTGCGATGTAGCTATTCCATTAAATACATGGACAGAGGAAGACGGACATTATAGCTTTGTAAGAGGTATAAGAAAGGTAAAAGCTTCAATCAAATCAAACATTAACAATAATAAAACTTTTGAAAAGATTTTAAATCAACTAAAATCCGGCAGCAAACAAAATATAGCAAAATTTAACTATGGAAAATTACCAGCTTATTTTAATATTGAAAAGCAAAATATTTGGGATGTTTCTTTCTTTTCAAGAAGGTCTAATAACTTGACCGGATGGAAGATGAAAAATTTTGAGACTTGTCAATAATTTTGTGTCTGGATTGAAAACTTTTTATTAAACAATTGTAAAATTTCATAAGAGACTCCTTTAAAAGCAGGTATAGGCTTTTTCCATTTTCCATTCTTTAAATTGTCTCTTTGTATAAGCAGATTTATCTCAAGAATGTCCACAGATTGAAAATATCCACCTAAATTTATTCTTACCTTTTCTATCATGCTATTAACACTTTCAACTGGATTTGTTGTGTATATGTGTTTTCTTAGATTTTCTG
The DNA here is from genome assembly GCF_000020325.1 of Sulfurihydrogenibium sp. YO3AOP1. Lineage (NCBI taxonomy): Bacteria > Pseudomonadati > Aquificota > Aquificia > Aquificales > Hydrogenothermaceae > Sulfurihydrogenibium > Sulfurihydrogenibium sp. YO3AOP1. Next base: position 756,611 of record NC_010730.1, on the reverse strand, counting down.
GATATTTTAAAAAACATAAGTATCTCTCTTTGTTAGATTGAATATGTTTTATAAAGCTTGGATATTTAGACTTAAATCTACCGCATAAATCATCTAATTTTTCTAATCCATCTTCATAATCTAAGCTGTTTTCTTTTATGTTTTTCAGTTCTTTGTTAAATACTTGTGAATCTTCTTTATCCATCTGATTTCTAACGTTTCTTTGTAAATGGACTAAACATAGCTGATGGTCTGTATAAGGAAATAGTGTTTCTATGGCTTTTGTTATCCCAGGAAAATCATCACTTACTATAAGCATTACCCTTTTTAGTCCTCTATCTATTAAATCATTGAATACTTTTATCCAGTCTGCTTTATTTTCACTACTGAAAAATGTATAAAATCCAAATATATCTTTATTTCCTTGTAAATCTATTCCAAGAACTACATAGACAGAAGCCTTTCTGATTTTGTTTTTCTCTTTTATATCACAGTGATATGCGTCTATATACAGTACAAATGCATCCGATGGAAGCTCTCTTGTTTTAAAGCCACTCAAGTCTTTCTATAAGCTCTTTTTTGATTTTATCCATATGTTGTTTTGAGTAGTTTAAGCCCAAGCTTTTTAATGTAGAATCTATCTTGCTTTCTGAGTATCCATTGGATACTAAACTCATAAGAAGGTTTATGTAATCTTCATTAACTCTTTTGTAAGGGTCAGGTAATATTTGTGGTCTAAATCTACCCTTTCTATCTCTTGGGACATTTATGTTAAGCTTGAAAGAACCAGTATTTAGGCTTCTTTCATAATACCCGTTTGCTTTGTTATCATCGTCATTTTCAAGAAGAAATTTCTTTCTTGGTTCATAATCAGTTCCACAACAGATTCTAAAAGTTTTCTTATACCTATCTTTTCTTGAGTTGTTATACCATTTGGGAAAAGTTCTTTTACCAATTCTTCTGTGGATCTGTTTAACACTTTTTCAAAGTATTCTTTTTTATCCATTATCATTCCTCCATGTAATTTTATTTAGATTTATTTAGACACAACATTATTTTAACTCCCTCTGCAAGTTCAATTGGAAATATAATAAAAATGCTTAAAGAGGAAAGGAAGTTAAATCATGAGTACGCCAGGCAAAGAATCTCAATCAACGGAAGAACTGGAAAGCTAATAGTGAAAGAAGATAAAAAGAAAACAAAGAAAGATAGATATAAAGACAAAAAACCAACAAAACCAGGAGAATTGGTACAAATAGATACAAAGCATGAATATGTAAATGGTAGAAAAGTTTATATATTTGTAGCCAAGGATGTAAAAACAAGAATCTCTTTTACTTTTGCATATGACAGGCTAAACAGTAAAAACGCAAAGGACTTTTTAGAGAAATTAATAAAAGCAATACCATTTGAGATAAAAAGTATACAAACAGATAATGGGAGTGAATTCTTGGGTGAGTTTAGCAAGGCATTAAAGAAAAAAAGATATAAAACATTATTTTAACTATCCAAGATATCCAAAAGGACAAGCATATGTAGAGAGAATGAATAGGACATTACAGGATGAATTTATCATGTACTACGAAGATTATGAATTAAAAGATGTTTATGAGTTTAATAAAAAAATGATGGAGTATATGCTATGGTATAACATAGAAAGACCTCATCATAGTTTAAACAAAAAATTACCTATTGCATACTTTTGTGATATTATAAATTCAAGAAAATCGGAATTTTCCCAAACTGGTATGACCTATACAAACTCTTGACAAGAAAAGAAAAGAGGGATAAAATAGATATTCTCAAAATTTGAAAGCGAGAATAAGTCAAAAAATCAGCTTGACAAAAGAAATCAAAAGTGATAAAATTTTTGTCTGTTTAAAAATCGACTGAGATAAAGGACCTTGGCAAATGAATAAGGAAGCTAAGAGATGAGCGAGGTCTTCAAAAGATTCTTTTGGAGAGTTTGATCCTGGCTCAGCGCGAACGTTGGCGGCGTGCCTAACACATGCAAGTCGTGGGGCAGCAGGCTACTACCTTCGGGTAGTAGTGCTGGCGACCGGCAAACGGGTGAGTAACACGTAGCTTACCTACCCATAGGTTGGGGATAACATCCCGAAAGGGGTGCTAATACCCAATAATGAGGAGACTCCAAAGCCCTTATGGGTGCCTATGGATGGGGCTGCGTCCCATCAGCTTGTTGGTGAGGTAATGGCTCACCAAGGCTACGACGGGTAACCGGTCTGAGAGGATGACCGGTCACAGTGGGACTGAGACACGGCCCGCACCCCTACGGGGGGCAGCAGTGGGGAATATTGGGCAATGGCCGAAAGGCTGACCCAGCAACGCCGCGTGGTGGATGAAGCCCTTCGGGGTGTAAACACCTTTTCTGGGGGAAGATAATGACGGTACCCCAGGAATAAGGGACGGCTAACTACGTGCCAGCAGCCGCGGTAATACGTAGGTCCCGAACGTTGCGCGAATTTACTGGGCGTAAAGGGTCCGTAGGCGGTTTAGCAAGTGGTTGGTGAAATTTCACGGCTCAACCGTGAAACTGCCTTCCAAACTGCTAAACTTGAGGCAGGGAGAGGTCGGCGGAATTCCCGGTGTAGCGGTGAAATGCGTAGATATCGGGAGGAACACCAGTGGCGAAGGCGGCCGACTGGAACTGTCCTGACGCTGAGGGACGAAAGCTAGGGGAGCAAACCGGATTAGATACCCGGGTAGTCCTAGCCGTAAACGATGGATGCTAGATGTGGGCTACGAAAGTAGTCCGTGCCGTAAGCTAACGCGTTAAGCATCCCGCCTGGGAAGTACGGCCGCAAGGTTGAAACTCAAAGGAATTGACGGGGACCCGCACAACCGGTGGAGCGTCTGGTTTAATTCGATGCTAACCGAATAACCTCACCAGGGTTTGACATGCGGTGTGTCGGGTATGAAAGTACCCTAGGCTATGATTATTCATAGCCGCGCCGCACAGGTGGTGCATGGTCGTCGTCAGCTCGTGTCGTGAGATGTTGGGTTAAGTCCCGCAACGAGCGCAACCCTTGTCCTGTGTTACCAGCGGGTAATGCCGGGTACTCACAGGAGACTGCCGGCGATAAGCCGGAGGAAGGAGGGGATGACGTCAGATCAGTATGCCCTTTATGCCCTGGGCTACACAGGCGCTACAGTGGCAGGGACAATGGGCTGCAACGCTGCAAGGCGGAGCTAATCCCATAAACCCTGTCGTGGTGCAGATTGAGGGTTGCAACTCACCCTCATGAAGGCGGAATCGGTAGTAATGGCGAATCAGCAATGTCGCCGTGAATACGTTCCCGGGTCTTGTACACACCGCCCGTCACGCCATGGGAGTCGGGTTCATCGGAAGTCCCCGGGCTAACCTGCAAAGGAGGCAGGGGCCGATGATGGGCCTGATGACTGGGGCGAAGTCGTAACAAGGTAGCCCTAGGGGAACCTGGGGCTGGATCACCTCCTTTATAGGGATATCCTATACAAAATTTGTATAAAAGCCTCGCTCATCTTCTTAGCTTCCTTCCTAATTTGCTAAGGGCCTTTAGCTCAGGCGGTTAGAGCGTACCCCTGATAAGGGTAAGGTCAGTGGTTCGAGTCCACTAAGGCCCATAAAAATGGGGACGTAGCTCAGTTGGGAGAGCATCTGCTTTGCACGCAGAGGGTCAGGGGTTCAAGTCCCCTCGTCTCCATAGCGGTAAAGGAAAATAGGAAATAGTAAAAGTAAAAAAGCAAAAAATAGTGGTAAGTAGTAAAAAGTTAAGAATTAAGAGTTAGTAGTAAAGTAGTAAAAAAAGGTACCTTGGCAATTGAATAGGTTAGTAGGCTGTAGGTAGTAGATAAGGCCAAGCTGCTAAGGGTCCATGGTGGATGCCTGAGGCAGTCAGAAGGGATGAAGGGCGTGGCAAGCTGCGATAAGCCTCGGGGAGCCGCAAGCAGGCATTGATCCGAGGATTCCCGAATGGGGAAACCCGGCTGGTTAATAGCCAGTCATCCGCATCAGCGGAGCTAAAACTCGGCGAAGTAAAACCTTTTAGTAGCCGAAAGGAAAAGAAACCGCAATGGGATTCCCTAAGTAGCGGCGAGCGAACGGGGAAGAGCCTAAACCAGTGTGGTGCCATGGTGGTAGCCTTAGCCACACTGGGGTCGTGGGATAGCCAGCGCAGACAGCTACCACTGTCTGGGGAAGTTACAAAACTGTCAGTTAGCAGAAGTAGCTGGAACGCTACGCCATAGAGGGTGAAAGCCCCGTATGCAAAAACTGACAGTCTTCCTAGCTGCTACTTCCCGAGTACCACTGCCCCCGTGAAAGGTAGTGGGAATCAGCCCAGACCACTGGGTAAGGCTAAATATTCCTGACTGACCGATAGCGCATAGTACCGCGAGGGAAAGGTGAAAAGAACCCCTGCAAGGGGAGTGAAAGAGAACCTGAAACCATGGATCTACAAGCCAGTGGAAGGACTATTAAAAAGTCCGACTGCGTGCCTCTTGGAAAATGAGCCAGGGAGTTGTGGTATGCGGCAAGCTTAAGCCGATAGGCGAAGGCGTAGGGAAACCAAGTCCGAATAGGGCGCTATTAGTCGCATGCTGCAGACGCGAAGCGGAACGATCTATCCATGCCCAAGGTGAAGGACGGGTAACACCGTCTGGAGGCCTGAACCAATCGGTGCTGCAACACAGTTGGATGAGGTGTGGATAGGGGTGAAAAGCCAATCGCGTTCCGTGATAGCTCGTTCTCCCCGAAATGCATCGACGTGCAGCGTCAAGCGTTTCCCCCGGGAGGTAGAGATACTGATTGGGCTAGGGCCCCGAAAGGGGTACCGAACCCAACCAAACTCCGAATGCCCGGGAGGATAGCTTGGCAGTGAGACTGCGGGGGATCAGCTCCGTAGTCGAGAGGGAAACAACCCAGATCGCCAGCTAAGGTCCCAAAGTGCATGCTAAGTGGAGAAGGATGTAAAGCCTCAAAGACAGCGAGGAGGTTGGCTTAGAGGCAGCCATCCTTTAAAGAGTGCGTAACAGCTCACTCGTCGAGAGGCTTTGCGCCGAAAATTTAACGGGGCTAAGCATGCCACCGAAGCTGCGGGCTTGCCTTATGGCAAGCGGTAGGGGAGCGTTCCCTGTGGGTTGAAGTCTCACCGTAAGGAGGGATGGACTGCAGGGAAGTGAGAATCCTGGTATGAGTAGCAGCGAAGACAGGTGAGAAACCTGTCCGCCGGAACTCCAAGGGTTCCAATCCAATGTAAATCAGGATTGGGTTAGTCGGTACCCTAAGGTGAGGGCGAAAGCAGTAGCCGATGGGAAGCAGGTTAATATTCCTGCACCAGCTGTCTGGAGACCAAGGCACGACGCAGGAGGATAGCACCAGGGGAGATTTGGATTGCTCCCTTTAAGCGTCCGAGGGTGAGGAATAGGCAAATCCGTTCCTCATACAAGCCTGAGGCGTGATGAGGAGGCTAAGCCTCGTGCTTAGCCAACTGGTGTGACTTCAAACTGCCAAGAAATAGTGTCGTGGTCGCTAGAAGGATGGCTGACCGTACCGGAAACCGACACAGGTGGAGTGGGTTAGCAGCCTAAGGCGATCGGGGTAACTCTCCTCAAGGAACTCGGCAAATTGACCCCGTACCTTCGGAATAAGGGGTGCCCACTGCAAGGTGGGTCGCAGAAACCAGGTCCAGGCGACTGTTTACCAAAAACACAGCACTGCGCAAACTCGAAAGAGGACGTATGCGGTGTGAAACCTGCCCAGTGCCCGTAGGTTAAGGGGAGGGGTTAACGCCCCAAACCGAAGCCCGGGTAAACGGCGGCCGTAACTATAACGGTCCTAAGGTAGCGAAATTCCTTGTCGGGTAAGTTCCGACCTGCATGAATGGTCCAACGATCTGGACGCTGTCTCGAGGAGAGTCCCGGTGAAATTGTAGTGCCGGTCAAGATTCCGGCTACCTGCGGCAGGACGGAAAGACCCTGTGAAGCTTTACTGTACCCTGACACTGTTTGCCTGCGCATCCTGCGCAGGATAGGTGGGAGCCTAAGAAGTGCCCCTTTCGGGGGGCATGGAGGCACCGGTGAGATACCACCCTGGATGTGTGGGTAAACTAACCTAGCCGTGTTATCCACGGCAGGGACAATGTCAGGCGGGCAGTTTGACTGGGGCGGTCGCCTCCTAAAGGGTAACGGAGGCGCCCAAAGGTACCCTCAGGTGGGTCGGAAATCCACCGTTAGAGTGCAAAGGCATAAGGGTGCCTGACTGCGAGACTGACAAGTCGAGCAGACGCGAAAGCGGGGCTTAGTGACCCGCATGTTCCGAGTGGAAGGGCATGCGATCAGCGGATAAAAGCTACTCCGGGGATAACAGGCTAATCCCGCCCAAGAGCCCATATCGACGGCGGGGTTTGGCACCTCGATGTCGGCTCGTCGCATCCTGGGGCTGAAGTAGGTCCCAAGGGTTGGGCTGTTCGCCCATTAAAGCGGCACGCGAGCTGGGTTCAGAACGTCGTGAGACAGTTCGGTCCCTATCCGCCGCAGGCGCAGGATACTTGAGAGGAGCCATCCTTAGTACGAGAGGACCGGGATGGGGCAGGCTCTGGTGTACCAGTTGTTCCCCAAGAGCAGAGCTGGGTAGCCATCCTGCTACGGGATAAGCGCTGAAAGCATCTAAGCGTGAAGCCCACCTCAAGATAAGGTATCCCTGAAGGGCCGTGGGAGACTACCACGTTGATAGGCTGCAGGTGGAAGCTCGGTAACGGGTGGAGCCAAGCAGTACTAATCGCCCGTTTGGCTTGGCCTTTTACTACTTACAGTCCTACTAACCTGTTCAATTGCCAAATCCCTGGTGTCCATAGCGGTGGGGAAACACCCGGCTTCCATTCCGAACCCGGCAGTTAAGCCCACCAGCGCCCATGATACTGGCCGGGAGACCGGTCGGGAAAGTAGGTCGACGCCGGGGTTTTTGATTAATTTGATTCTATTCGAGGCGAAGCCGAGGATCACATGTTTTATTTATATCTAATTGATTTTTATACTCATGATCTTGAGTTATCATTAAAACTCTATTACTTCATTGGATTGATACGTGTATTTTCTGAAATCGTATGCTAACGGTATTTTAAATTCTCCATTTTTTGATTCAACATTAACGACCTGTCCAATAAAAAGCGTATACTCAGAAAAGCTTATTTTATCTTTTTTTGTACACTCTAATGAAAGGATAGATTCTTCTATTAAATAACTTCGTATATGCTTTGCAGGTTTTTTTGTTAGTTTTGTTCCGTAGAATTTGTTTGTATGTTCGCCTGTTGTTCTTCCTGTATAGTTTATTGCTCCTGCATGTGATATATCTACGAAGTTTATACCAAAATCAAAGCTTCTGTTTAACAGATAATGAGTAAATCTTTCAGTGTTAACAGAGATTCCTATGAGTAAAGGGTCTTCTTCTAAAACAATAAAGTTGTAGCAGGGCATTATATTTTCCATAACGGTGATCAAAGCTACAGGTTTTGGTATTTTTTCTAAAAAGTTCATGTATTACCTCTTAAAAGTTTCTTAATAGTTAAACATAATATGGCTTCATTTTATACACCATTTTTTTAAGATTAAACATTATTTTCATAAACTCTTTACTTTTTCTACGTATTTTTTAATATCAAACTTTGCTTCTAAACCCGATGCGCTCATATATCTAACTTTTCCAAAGATTTTTCTTTCTTTCCATGGTCTGTCATGGGTTCCAAAGCACCAGGATATGCCGGCATAACCGTTTGGGTCTCTTCCGTCAAGCTCGTATTTATCATTTAGATAGCATGCAATATCAAAGGCATGTTTTGGGTCCTGTGTCCATTCTATAATTTTTTTACACCAATACATTCTCATGAAGTTATGCATCTTTCCGGATTTTAAAAGTTCAAGCTGTGCAGCATTCCAGTATTCATCATGGGTTTTTGCATTTTCAAACTCTTCTAATGTATAAACATAATCTCTTTTATCGTTTTTGTGATCTTCTAATGTTTTTTTAGCCCAGTCAGGAATGCCTTCATAATGGTTATAGCTTGGATTATAGTAGCAAAAGTTTCTTGCAAGCTCTCTCCAAGCTATCAGCTCGTTAAAAAAGCTATCAACATTTTCATCTTTTTTATACTCTGACAAGATTTCAAGGGCAACTTCTATCGGCGAGATTTGTCCAAAATGAAGATAAGGACTTAGGTTTGATTGATAGTCAAGCTCCGGATGAGACCTATACTCTTTATATTTATGAAGCTTCTTTTCAATAAATTCTTTCAAGCATCTTTTTGCTTGGCTATAACCACCTATAAAAGGTGATAAACTAACGCTTTTGTCTATGTTGAGAATATCTAAAATCTCTAAGGAACTATTTAGAGTTAACTCCTTTATTCCAAAATCAAGATTAACGGATTTAATCTTTGGCTCCCTTGGCTCTAATTTAAGAATATATGAATCTAATAAATCATAAATCTTTTTTCTTATGTTGAAAGCGTAAACTTCTTGCTTTTGGGATGCTATCTCTACAGGAACGCAAACGTCAGACTCTACTTCGTAAAATGGTATATCTAATTGCTTTGTTATATCACTATAAAGCTTTCTATAATACTTTAAGTAGGCTTTATCTGTGATTAAGGCAACGGCATTCTTTGATATCTCTATGACTCTCTGCTCTATACCATCTGATTTCTCTATGATAAATTTTATACCTCTTTCTTCTATGGACTTTTTGGCTTCTAAAACACCATCTAACATAAATTTGTAGTATCTTGCATTTGAGTATTTGTATTTGTCTGTAATTGGAAAATAGACTAATAATGGTTTTTTGTAGTCATTTGATAGTTTGATTGCGTATTCAAGACCATGGTTAAAGTTTGCCCTGTGGCTGTGAGACATCCAGTATATTGTGTATTTACCCGATTGATTAAACTGTCTGTCGTTTAAAGCCTTTACTCTTCCTTTGAATTCTGATTCCATTGATTATCTCCTTTTTCATAGGTTTATTAATCTTTACTCTTTTTCATCCTAAAAGCCTAAAGTTGCTGAAGTATTACTTACATATCAGGTGTTCCAAAAAAATTTTGATAAAGACATTATCTTACCTGTCATTCTGCAGCCGTGCCAAAAATCTAATGTTTTTCTTTTCAAATCAAGAAAAAATCAAAAAAGGAGACCCTTCTGGCTTGAGTCATCAGGATGACAGGAAAGGTAAACTTATAAAAATTTTGGAACATTCTCACTTACTTATTTTTATTTTACTTTTCATTTTAATTTTTTTGCAGATAACTTGTAAAATTTTAAATCTAATATGATAAAAATCAGCTTTATTATGAAAAAACATTTCTTGGAGAATATCTAGTAATAAATCTTGGGAGGTGTGTTATGAAAAAGTTTTTAGCAGCAGTTGGAGCAGCAGCATTTTTAACGGCTGGTTTGGCTAACGCTGAGCAAACTCTGTATGAAAAGCTTGGCGGTAAAAAGGTAATCGATGCAGTGGTTGAAGACCTTACAAACAGAATGATGAACGACAAACAGCTAAAAAGATTTTGCGGCAACGTGTCAAAAGATAAGGTCAAAACAAACAGAGAGCTTGTAGCTGCGTTTATCTGTAAAGCAACAGGTGGTCCTTGCGAGTACAAGGGTAAAGATATGAAAGAAGCACATCAAAATCTTGGAATTACAGAAAAAGATTGGAACAGGTTTGTAGAACTTGCAAAGCCTAAACAAGTTTAAAGTACCTGCTGACGTTCAAAAAGAGTTTTTAGGTGCTGTTGCCGGATTAAAAGACCAAGTGGTAAGCAAAAAGAAGATGTTTAAAATAACAGAAGATGGCTACAGCCTTGGATACGTTCCACGGCCGCTTGTTATAGTGGTCGTGGAAGAAAATCCTTTTACCGTTGGTTGGCATACACCCGTAAATAAAAACCCTTTTCTATACTCTATATCCATAGACAAAACAAATTACAGCTATAAGCTTTTGAAAGATAACTTTACGATAAACTTCCTAACATCTGAACACTTTGAAGAAATTCTGATTGCAGGGTCTTATCACGGAGACCAGGTTGATAAACTAAGCCTACTTAAAAATATCCATCTAACAAATAGTGAAAAAGTGTCTTCTAAAAGTATTTTAGAGTCTTTTATGGTCTATGAGTGTGAAGTTTACGAAAAATTAGAGTTTCAAGACCATTGTCTTGTGATTGGCAGGGTTTTAGCAATAAAGTACAAACAAGGAAAAGTAAAACCAAAAAACAAGCTTGCTTTAACAATGGGAAAAAATTACTACTGCTTTAACACTAAGGGATTTTATAAAAAAATCTGAAAGTAGAAAACTTTCCATCATAAAAATATTCTAACTCTCCATTGAAAAATATCTTTAGCCTTTCCCTTAGATTTTTAAGACCTGTTCCCTCTATTATTTCCTCAAAACCTTTTCCGCTATCTTTCACTTCCACATAAAGACATCCATCTTTTATGTATGAGGATATGATTACTTTTCCACTGTTTTTTAGTCCGTGTTTTATAGCATTTTCTACAAGAAGCTGTATTGACATTTTTGGAACGGGTAAAGACAGGGTGTTTTTGTCTATGTTAAACTCAAACTCTATGGCAGGAAATCTTAACTTTTCAATAAAGATAAAGTTTTTTACTATTTTAAGCTCATCTTGTAAGGTTATGATGCTATTTTCGTCTATGATCATTCTTAAAAATTGTGATAGTTTTAACATTCCTTTCTCTGCAAGCTTTTGGTCTATATAAACCAGCTCTGAAAGCGTGTTTAAAGCGTTGAATAAAAAATGTGGGTTTATCTGATACTCTAAGGCTTTTAGCTTTAACTCTATGTTCAATCTGTTTAACTCTTCTTCTATCTTTTTAGAGTTGACAATCATGTAAAGAAGATAACCTATTAGCATTGTTAAAAGTCCTGTCATTGTGCTAAGATAAAACAGAAATTTGTTAGAAAATTCTAAGTCTATCAATTTTAGTACTTTTATAAATTCAAAAGCTGTTAGACTTCCAAGAAAGCCGGCAAAGAAAGACATTAAAAGACTTACAAAAGTATAGTATTTATCGCTTAGTAGTGGCAGTATCTTTTTGTTGCTGAAATTAATCATTGCAAAAGAAAACACAAATATGAAAAATCCAAAGATAGACCCGGAAATCATTCCTTTAATGATAGGGATATTTAGAATTAAAGATATAAAACCGCCCAAGATAGAGCCAAAAATCAATCCAAAGATAAAAACTATAGTCCAGTCTTTTTTGTTTATCTCAATGTAGTATTTCATCTATATCCTCTATTTGAAGGAGTAAGTTAAGCACACCAATTATAACACCCGGCCAGCCTTGACCGGGAAAAACAGAATCTCCAACTAAATAAACTCCTTTTATAGGCGTAAAGTTAAAAGGATACTTAAAGGGAATGTAATCTTTTATAAGCGGTATTCCGCCAACCGTTCCGTTATACCTTCCGGTGTATCGCTGAAAAGTCTTTGGACTTCCTACTATGACGTTTTTATCTTACAATCTTTAAATTTTGGCACGTATTCGAAAAGCCTGTTTAAAATAAAATCTTTTGCTTTCTCTTTTTTTTCAAGATACTCTTGTTTGCTTAAATCTTGCCAAAATGATATTTTACAGTGGGTTGATATGATGACAGATTTTTCTCCGTCTTTTGTAAGGACTTCATCTTCTTTGTCTGAGATTGAGACAAAAAATGAGTTGCTGCCGGTATAAGGGTTTATGTCTTTATGGATTATTTGGTAGCGATGCTCATCAACTACGTTATTTCTATCTTCCAAATTAAAGTATATCGTCAGGCTTGACCAGATTTTTGAATATTTTTTTCTGTTTTTGATGCAAGCATCTTTAAAATCTTCAAGTAAATCACAGTAATCCCATATAGTTTTGTTTAAAATCACATTCTTAGCCTCAAAGACTTCTTTATCTGTTATCACTTGGAAAAAATCTTTTACTTTTTTTATTTTTATCACTTTGTGTTTCAAAAAAACATTTTTGTAATCACTAACTAAGTAGTCAAAAACCTTTCCCATTCCACCATAAACGTAGTAGTTGTCAAGGTTTGGATACGTCAAACCCATAGACCCAACGGAGATAGGAACGTCTTTACTATATCCTTGAGATGTCATCAGAATCTGATTGTCTAAAAAGTCTTTAAAGTCCTCGTCAAAATCTCCAAGATTGTCTTTAAAAAAATCGTAAGAAGTCTTAAAATGATAGGGGAAAGCTTTTAATAAGTATTTGTAATTCTCGGCAAATTTTTTAAAAAGCAGTTTTGGATTTTTATAATTTATGGGTATCACATTGTAAATATTCTGCCAGTTAGCATCAGAGATAGAGTAAACCTTTTGCCAAACAGACCTTAGGTTTTTATAATTGAAATTATTCTCAAGCTCTAAGACCGCCTTTTCTCTGTCTGAATATCTTTTTATAGCTTTATCTCCAGCGAATACAACCATTGGAACTTCAAGCTTTTTTACCTTTGGTTTTGGAAGGTTTAAGAATTTAAAAACTTTCCCAAGGGGCATATGGTCTTGTAGTCCAACTAAGGTAGAAGCTCCAACATTGTACAGATATTCCTTTCTTTTGAATGTTCCACTACAACCTCCTAAGTATGACTCTTTTTCAAGCAGTGCCACCTTTTTGCCTATCTTTTTTAAAATTGCGTAAGAAACCACCCCGCCAATTCCACCACCAACTACTACATAATCAAACATACATTCTCCTTAGTTTAAAGATAACATTTCATCAAAGTAATCATTCAGGCTTGATGCTATTACTTCCAAATCTTGTGGCTTTTTGATGATTTCTATCTTAAACAAATCAGAAGGAATGCAGATTTTGGAAGTGCTTTTACCTTTAACCTCTATCTTTTCTTCAAAATCTTTGTAGTAGTAAGTGATTATCACTTCATAGCTTTGTTTAGATTTAAAGGTTATAACAGTCTCAAAGCATCCTTGCCCTTCAAAATAGACAAAATTATCAGCCGGTCTTATTTTTATGATAGACAGGTAGTCTAATTTTATACACTTCATGGTCTATACCTCTAAGGTTTGATTTAGAATAATGATAAGGATTTTGACCAAAAGCTTGAAGGGTTGTTATTTAAGTATAACGGTTAGATTTTAGAGTTTAGGGGATTAAAAAGAGAGACCCTCTAAGGGTCCTAAAGTCTGAGGTGTGGTGAGAAAACACAACTACCAGTTGGTAGCTAAAAGTAAGACGTTATATCCTACGTGAAATAACTCCCAAAATATGTATACAATCAATAGCCATTTAAAAAACTTTCTTTCTATCTCTTTTGCATCTTTATATATCAAATACAAAAATACAGCTATTAAAAACTGTAAAAACAAAGAAAAAGAGAGGGTCAAAAGACCCTCAAAGCTTAGATTTTTCTTTTAAGCTCTGTTATCCATTTTGCGATCTTTTCTGCCTCATCTTTTGGTACGTTTGTCATAGGTGGCATTGGAGTATAACCAGGCCAGTTTGAAGGCTCAGGCTGATAGATTAGTTTTACTATTCTGTCCGCAGTATATCCTTTTTTAGCAACATCTTTAAAAGCAGGTCCAACTATTTTGGTATCAACTGCATGGCATGCTGTACAGCCATTTTTTGCAATCAATTTTTCTCCTTCTGATAGGTTAGCCGCCTCTGCAACAGAAATTCCAGATGGCTTAGTTTTTGCTTCTTTGTAATCTTTTTCTACTGCTGCTAAGTACTCCTGTGTTTGTTTTTGCATTTGTGCTATTGCCGGTTCAAGTAGTGATACTCTCATTCCGTGTCTTGTTATTCCCATTGATATAAGCGTTACTAACAATAATCCAGCAGCCACATAAGCATGCTTTGGTGAGATATTATCGTTGAAGAACTCTTTAAGCAAGATAGCAATCGCACCAAGAGCGGATACAACTGAAATGATTATAAATACTTCAAATCCTTTTGAATAGAAGTTTTCAATTCCGTAGTTAGGAAATTGGAAGAATGCCAACGTTCCAACAAAAAGGTTTAAAACAGTTGGAACTAAAAACCACGCTTTTCCTTGTCTGATAAGGATGTTTGCCGCCTCTAAATCTTGACCTTTACTTTTTTTATAAACTCCGTACAAGAGCATAAACATGCCATTTACTGCAAACGCTCCAAGGTAAAAGTGAGCCAATCTAAACAGTACATCAGGTCTTGAAACAACATCCCAAAAGTGAGTGTTTGGCGTCCAGGTTGATGGTGTTATGTAAAGTTGTACCGTAGACATAAACACAGGAGGCAGTGATAAAAACAGTATAGCAGCTATAGCACCTATGGTGATATGCAGTGCTTTATGGTCTTCGAGTTTGTGCCAAGTAAATTTGTACAGATATGAGATTAAAAAGGCTACTACGTTTCCCCAAATTATATGGAGCCATTGAGGTGAGTTCATAACAGAAGCCGAATAAAAGAAAGCCGTGTACATAACGCTAACAATCAAAAGAGGAGCAACCCCCCATAACGCCCCCATATTTTCGCTAATGGTTACAGGTGTAGTTAGTAAGTATGCTACTTTGTCATAATTTTTGTCATTTTTTAAATGACCTATCCAGTTGTTAATCACAGATAAAACAGAAGAGCCAAGTAAAACGTTGATGAAGACTATGTGAACTAAGAATGAAACAACCAGAAGAATATGAAAAACAGGGACTAATAAAGCATCCATTCCACCTGTTGGAAGGGGTAAAGGTATATCATGGGGAAGGTAAGGAAACATTGGGTTATTTGGATTATTCATTTTTTCCACCTCCGTTTTTATTTATTTACTGCTGTTTGGGTTTGCTTTTGCTCTACCAATGTAGCAAGGTATGCTGCTAATGCTCTTCTCTCTTCATCTGTTCCTACAAATGGCGGCATAAAAGGAGTTGCTGGAGAGTTTAAAGCTCCTATTCTGTGATAGATAGCATTCTCATCTAAACCTTTAACTTTCTTGGTTATTGCATTTACTCCATTTACAGAGTGGCAAACTCTACATTCAAGCTTAAACAAATACTCACCTACTTTAACTTTGTTTTCTTCTGTAATAGCTCTGTACTGTTGAGGAACGAAAGACGCATACTTTAAAACACCAACGTTATTTAAATGTGCAACGTCAAAATTTCTAATTCCATGGGCATACATGTATCCA
Source organism: Sulfurihydrogenibium sp. YO3AOP1 (assembly GCF_000020325.1). Classification (NCBI taxonomy): domain Bacteria; kingdom Pseudomonadati; phylum Aquificota; class Aquificia; order Aquificales; family Hydrogenothermaceae; genus Sulfurihydrogenibium; species Sulfurihydrogenibium sp. YO3AOP1. The sequence continues at coordinate 741,451 of NC_010730.1, read as the reverse complement.
TAAATTATATAAGGCTTTCTTACAAATTCCCTAATTCTTTCAAACTCAGCCACTAAGAACACATAAGAAACCATCATTAAAGACGCTAAGGCAAACGGAACAGCTTTTGGTTTTAGGTAGAAAGCAAAGACTGCAACAAGGATTAAAACAAACGCTCCAAAAAGTGCTATAATCAGCATTTCTTTATGACCAATATATTTGGTTGTTAATCCTGCAACAAACATTAAGCTTTTTGCTTCTTGAGGAATTTGTGCATAGTACCACAATCCAAAGATAATTGTAATTGGAATGGTTGCAAGCACAATTCTTCCAAACCATCTCTCAGCTTTTTCTCTTAATGCTAAATCATTTCTTGTAAACCACCAAGTCCAGTACATTGATATTGCAGCAGCAAAGCCGATAGCAAAGAATGTTCTAAACATTAAAGATGGTATCCAGCTTGGGTTAAAGAGTGATGCTATATAGTCTGGCTGAGCTGGAAAGTCTGATTTAAGCCAGTTTCCTGGTGTTAGCATAAATCCAAGTATCGCAGTGATGATAACCATCGTAAGCCAGCTTGCAACTGCGTAAACAATTCCAAACTTTAAATTTTTAGTTCTTTTTTCCCAGCCGTACGTTTTCCAAGTTAAAAACCACGCAAGTAAGAAAATTAACTCAACGTTAAACACTATCCATTCTGTAAACCATTTCCAGAAGAAAACTCTAAGCAGTGAGCCAATAGCCGGTGGGTCTATGATGTTTGCGTGTATCCATATACCTATTCCTGTCAAAGCACCGATGGCGGTTGCAGCAATAAACAGAACAAACAAGATTTTGTAGGTTAGGTCATAGAGCTTCTGGTCGTTAGTTTTGATGGCATACCACTGAGTAAGAGCAAGTACGATGCTTCCACCAACCGCAGCACCGTGAGAGATGAGAACGTGGAGGATCGCATCAATCGCAAAGATGAGCCTATGCCCTAAAACGGGCATCTCAAAAATTGGATAGTCAAACATGACTTACACCTCCTGTTAAAATTTTATTAAAGTTAACATTAAAATCACTTTAAACTAAAATATGATTTTTGTCAATATTTAGAAAAAGATTGATTAATTAATGATTTATTGAATATTAATTTTGATAAGTAATTTTTAAATATTTATTTTTTAAAAGAAAAATAAAATGGAATTTAAAAACACTAAAAAGAAATAAAAAGACTACAAGATGTAGAGGCAAGCAAGAAAAGAAATTTAAACAGAACGTAAAAATAGGAAAAAGTAAGTAAATCTTAGATTTTCTTTAAGGGCTTTTAAATTAGCTCAAGGATAAGAGTGTTCCAAAATTCTTGCAAGCTTACCTTTCCGTGTCATCCTGAGGCTGTATGCCGAAGGATCTACTCTTTTAAATAAGGTGAGAAAGTGAGAGGTAAAAGACGGAGATTCTTCGCCGGCTACAGAATGACGAATAAGATTACTCTTTTTATAATGCTTACCGTTCAACCTTTCTACGTCATCCTGAGGACTTTAGTCCGAAGGATTTCTTTTTTTGATTTGAAAAGAAAAACAGGAGACTCTTCAATTTGCTCAGAATGACAATGTGGATTTCTGGAACGGTTTTGCTCTAAATGTGTTAAATTAACTTTCTCACTTCCTACATCAACTCCTCCGGAAAAGGATTCAAATAAACTTGTGATTTTAGATAGTTGTCGTTAAACCTGTATATGAAGCTTTTAATGTATTCAATAAGACCTTCAAGATGAAGTCTGTTATTTGTAAATTTATCTATCATTCTAAGTAGATGCTTTTTTTCTGACTGGGAGATTTTGTCTGAGAAATGTCCGTATATATGCTGGATGACGTTTAAATGTTTGTTTAAATTCGACCTTTTAGATAAAGCACTATAGAATAAATTAACATACTGATTCATTGTCTCATCTAATCCATACTTTTTCCAGTTTGCAAGTATATTTCCCATCTTTTTTAAAGCGTTTGGGTCATAAAGCATAAGCAAATATTTATGTTCTTGGTGAAATTTTAGCAAATCGTTAATATCTTTATAATTATCCTTCAAATATCTTAATCTTGCATAAGAAAAAATCTTTGTTAAAAAGTCTCTTCTTATCCAGTAGTCGTTCAACCTTCCCTCATCTTCAACCGGTAAGTAGGAGTAATGATCCATAGCCTTTTGTGCAAATAAACCGCTACTTTTTCCGTTTATCAAACCTTTTAAGTTTTCTTGATAAAGTTTAGCATCTTTTACTCCACAGCTTGGAGATTTTGCTTTTAGTAAAAATCCGTCAACCTCTCCAACAGATTTTAAAAAATTTTCTGAGTAGCTTATTATTTCTTCTGTGTAATCCTTCATACTGTTTGGCTCTATCATTCTTATCTGATTGTCTTTTTTGTAAAGCAAGACAGAAGGTCTTGGAACAGGCATTCCTATGTCTACTTCTGGGCAAACTGTTATGTATTCAACATAATCAAGAAGTCTTTTGCTAAACTCATCGTTTACAATACCGCCGTTGTATCTAACCGGCTCTATGTTTAAACATCTACTTAAAACGATTCTTGGCTTGTAATGACTCATGATTTTTCCTTTAAATGTTTAGATAATCTCTTAGATATTTTGCACCATCTCTGCTTGTTTTTAAAGTGTCTGGTATATCTTGGAATGTGATTAAAAATTTACTTTGTTCTACTGACTTCATCTCTTTAATTTTTGTAAGATTTACTAAGTAGCTTTTGTGAACTCTAAAAAAACCTATGTATTTTAAAATATCTTCAAACTCATACAGCTTTCTGTTGGAAATGTACTCTTTATCCTTTGTTCTTATGACTGTTTCAGAAAGTTCAGCCTTTATGTAATAAATATCATCTGGCTTTAAAAGAACTATCTTACTAAGATGTTTTACTGGTATGAGTATTTCTGTGTTTGTAGTAATGGTTGCTATCTTTGCAAGGTTAAAGCTTTTGTTTTCTATGTTTTTTATTTTCTCTAATGCTTTTTCTACATCTTCCTTTGTAAATGGCTTTAATAGATAATCTATTGCATTTGCTTTGAAGGCATCAAGTGCAAAGTCTCCGTTTGCCGTTGCAAAGATTATGTAAGGCGGATTATCCATACCCTCAATGACTTCTTTTGCAATTTCTAAACCTGTGCCGTCTGGAAGCTTAATATCTAAAAATAACACATCAATCTCTTTATCTTTCATCTCCGATAGAGCTTTTTCCTTACTGTCAGCAACTCCAACAATATTGACGTTTCCAATCTCTTTTAAAAGTCTAATCAATCTTTCTCTTGCGATTGGTTCATCTTCCACGATAAAAACATTCATGATCAAACCTCCTTTAATCTGGCTTAAAAACAGCCATGTAAATAATAATTAACCCAAAAAGTATTAAAAATGGTGAAATTATCAATACAAATTTATCATACTTTTTATAATCTTCTATGTTTTTCGCCTTTAAAACAAAATAAAGATTTAAAGCTTCCATGGGAGCAAAAAACAGCAAAGCTATCAGAATCTTAACTCTTAACCAAGTTATTGAAAAATCATCATAGAATAAAAAGTATAAGCTTAATCCAAGCGATATTACTGCTGAAAACAAAAATACTTCTAAGTATACTAAATATTTGTAAAATTTTCTTTCTTTTTCTTGATTTTCATCTTTTAAAACAAAGGTTTTATAAATCAAATACAACGACATAGAGCTTGAAGAGCTTATCCAACTTATCACGGCAAGTATATGCAGATATTTCAAAAAAAGATACATAAAAAACCTCCCTAACATTAGGGAGGAAAAATTTTAGCATCACTGACCAAAGATTGCACTACCAAACTTATGCCCAAGATAGAACACAAGGCTAATTCCAATCACATGAACTACCCACCAACCGATTCTTAAAAACCTCATAGATTCTGGCAACATGACTTATACCTCCCTAAGATAAATTTACATTATAAGAGTAAAGCAGCGATAAGGCTTTTAAATGGAGATTGTGTCGTTTTATGTGATTGATTTTTCAGTTTATAGATAATGGATTTTAAACATGAATAAAATCGTTGTGGTGATTTTTAAAATAATTATTACATAATAAGTCGGGTGAGAAATTCAAAAAGAGTATGAGATTCTTCGCTTTACTGAGAATGACAACTTTTTTTACACTTCATTTTTCATCCTGAGGACGTAAGTCTGAAGGGTCTCATTTTTGATTTTTTGAATAGTTAAGAAGAGTTCCCCTCTGCATAGACAAATATTCCATGTATGGAAAAATATTTGTCTATACACACCTAACTTGGCGTTAGGTTCTGACAAGGGTTTAAAATGCTATCAAGATAATCCTTAAAGTATGGATTACCTTTGATAACATCCAAGGGAGGACTCTTACACCCTTTGTGTCTCTCAAGATACCTTTCTATCAGTATCTTGAGGACTTGCTTTTTTGTCAGATATAAACTCCCAAGAGAACTTCTCTTGAGAATATTCTTAGCTCCATTTACTTGTGCATTTGTTTTATTTCCACATACTTTACATTCAAATTCTTGAGTATCTTTTCTATTCTTTTTATCTATATATCCACAAGAGCTACATTCTTGACTTGTATAAGCTGGATTTATTTCTATTATTTCAATTCCATAAAGCTGTTGCAATCTCTCTAATTTTTGTTTTATATATCTCTTTCCAAAATTTTGTATCATTCTGTTTAGTCTCTTAGAAAGCTCAGGGCTTCTAAAATCTAATCTCTCTATAATGATTCTTTTTGGCTTATAAGTTTCTACAATAACGTTTATCAGTCTATTTATCTCATTTTTCAGATAATCTCTTAAGTTATCTCTATATTTTCTGTATTTCTTATCATCTCTTGGTTTTATCTTTCTCTTTTGCAAACTTGCCATTCTTTTTGTTATTTTCTTATCAAAAGCTTTCAAAATATCAAAAAAGCTTCTACCAAATAAATCTCCCTTATCTGTTGCAAACAATGGATTTAATCCCAAATCAATTGCTATCTCGTCGGTAAGCGGTGTATATTCCTTCTTTTTCAACTGTTTTATTATTCTAAATTCTATCTTTCCATCATTTTCAATTACCTGACAGTAATTTAAAAATTCTCCTTCTACTTTTTCTGCATATGTATTTGCTTTAAGTGGTATATATATTGGCTTTCCTTTCTCTAATGTAGATATTTTTATCCAGTAATCAAAACTCTTAGCACCGTCTTTTTCCTTCTTACTTATTTCTACTACTTTACCGTCTAAATGCATTGAGATATTATTAAATCTTGGTCTTCTATTTTTACCAAGCAGATGTTTAAATATTTTCTTTGCTAATTTTCTATGGAATTCTGAAACTTTAACTATTCTTTTCTTGCCCTTTTTCTCATATTCATATATTTCTATCTCATCTTTATCGTATATAAGCCAACCCTTGACGTTATTTAGTGCAAGTAATATTAATTTGTCCTCTTTACTTAAACTGCTACCAAATACAATATTGGCAAACTGATATTGAATATTTGCTATATAGCTACTTAAAACATCGTAAGCTTGCCATAAGCAAACGTATTTATAACGTTCTGATAGATAACTTGGAATATGTTTGATGTTTATTTTCTTTCTGTGAGGAAGTTTGCCTGTGTGAAAGAAAATGTTCCATAGAAACTTAGATATATCTTTGGCAGTTTTTCTGTATTCTGTAAGGGCATTTTTGACTTTTTCTATCTTGCCTTTATTTGCATAATTTATAAATAAATAAGAACCAAATATTCTATCTTCTCTATCTTCTAATGTTCTTTCTTTCTCTTCACTACTCATTCTTTCTTTACCCACTGTGATAGCTTCATGGTAATATTATAAAACAAAAAGTATAAATTTATTAAGAGAAAAACATAAAAGAGTATTAAATCAGAGACTAGTTCTAAGACAAAAAGGCGGAGATACCCCGCACGACTTTAGAATATGAGAAGTGAGACTGTGAGGAATAATCAGTAAATTAATTTTTTCTAGTATTAAATTGAAATCAACGTTAATTGATATATAATTTTATATCTTAAAAACACAGAAGGAGCACTTCTTGGAAAGTCAGGAGAAAAAGGAAAGTTTAGAGATAAAGCCAACTATTTCATGCTCCTGTGGTCCAATATCTCTAAGTGAAGAAAAAAACGCTGAATGTTATCAGTGTGGAATTCCAATCACTGGAAGACCTCTAAAATTTGAAGTAAATGGTAAGATGGAAGATTTTTGCTGTTTTGGATGTTATCTAATAAATAAAACCACCGGTCTTCGTGGTGATGAAGGCACGGCAATGGCTTTCCTTGGAAAGTTTGGATTTGGCTATTTCCTTGCAATGATCGTAATGATGCTTAGCACTTATATATACGGCTCTCATTTTGTTGACCCAAACGACAAAGAAATGCAGCTTTTCACAGGATTTATCAAATACGTAATCCTTGTTTTATCCACTCCTGTTATGCTGATTCTTGGCGTTCCTATTCTTAAAAACTCTTTTTCAAAAGAAAATTTATTAAACTTTAATACAGATACGCTTATTGCCATTGGCTCGTTCTCTGCTTACTTTCTTTCTGTTTATTCAGTTTTAACCGGTAAGAATGCAATATATTTTGAAACCGCAACAATGATTTTAGTTTTAGTAACATTTGGAAGATATTTAGAGACATCTTCAAGAGTAAAAGCTTCAAACTTTATGAAACAGCTTATGGACCTAACAGCAAAAAAAGCAACGATTATTAAAAACGATGTAGAAGTTGAAGTTCCTGTTGAAGAGGTTAAAGTTGGAGATGTAGTTAAAATTCGTCCGGGTGAAAAAGTGCCAGCTGATGGTGTGATAATAGAAGGAATTGGTCATGTTGATGAATCGGTTTTAACTGGAGAGATAAACCCGGTGTTGAAAAAATCCGGGGATTATCTGTATGCTGGAACAACTGTTTTAGATGGGAGTTTTAAGATAAAGGTTGATAAACCACAATCACAGTGGACGTTAAACAGATTCATTGAGATAATGAAGCAAATAAGAAATACAAAAGCTCCAATAAACAGAATAGCTGACAGAATAGCTTTTTACTTTTTGCCGATAGTTTTTTTCTTATCAATATCTTCATTTATCTACTGGTATGTAAACGCCGGGTTTGAAAAGGCTTTAATTGTGTTTTTATCTGTATTACTTATATCTTGTCCTTGTGCGTTTAGTATTGGTGCCCCTTTGGCTCTATGGCTTGGACTTGGTCAAGCAATGAAAGAAGGAATCATTGTTAAAGGTGCGGATGTTCTTGAAAAAATAGCATCTGTTAAAAAAGTGTTTTTTGATAAAACAGGAACGATTACAGAAAGAATAATGGAAGTTTCAAAGACGTTCTTTAAAAATGATGAAGCAAAAGATATTTTTTATTCCTTAGAGAAAAATTCAGAACATCCTTTGGCTGTAAGCTTTGTAAAATGGTGTAAAGATTGTAAAGAGTTGAAAGTAGAAAATTTTAAAGTCCATTACGGGCTTGGTGTTTCTGGTGAAATAAACGGCAAAAAATACTATCTCGGAAGTCAAGAGTTTTTAAAAGATGTTCAAATTGATGAGAATATAAAAAGTCTAATCAATCAAGCATTAGAAAATGGAGAGATTATAACATATTTGACAGATGGAAAAGAAATTCTTGCAGTTGCGACATTTTCTCAAAAAATCAGACCGGAAGCAAAAATAGCATTTGACGCTCTCAAAAAGTTAAAAGTAGAGACAGAAGTTTTGACAGGAGACTCTGAATATTTTGCAAAAGTTTTAAAGAAAGTTCTTGATATAGAAAATGTTAGAGCAAACCTTAAACCGGAAGATAAATTAAGATTTATAGAAGAAGAAAAAAACAAAGGAAAAACCGTTGCGATGGTTGGGGATGGTATAAATGATGCTCCGGCTTTAGCAAAGGCAGATATAGGAATTGCTATGGGTTGTGGAACAGACCTAACAAGAGAATCAGCCAACGTTAGCCTGATAAGTGATAATTTAAGAAAAATTCCACTGCTTATAATCTTGGCAAGAAAGGTTAAAAGAGTAATTTATACGAATATGTTTTGGGCTTTCATTTACAATATAATAGGAATGGGTCTTGCAATAACCGGACATCTAAACCCAATTTTTGCAGCTCTTGCAATGGTATTAAGCAGTGTATTTGTAATAGGGAACTCTTTAAGAGTCAAGATAAGTTAGGTTTTAGAAAAGTGACGGGTGATGTGTAAAAATTTTATCAATATCTCGCATCTTACTTATTCACTTTCTTACTTCTCACTTTCTTTAAAAGAGGAGATCCTTCGGACTAAAGTCCTCAGGATGACAGAAAAAGCCTGAATAATAAACATTAAAGGAAGGATAACCTTAGATGTCATTCTGAGCGAAGCGAAGAATCTCCTTTTCTCTTCTTGCCCATTCAAATCACTTTCTTATCTCTTACGTAATCTGTATCCATACTAAAAATCTCTTTATTTTTGAACTACCTCACCTGACGTGTATATTATATAATTAAAAATTTTATAAAGGCTGTTAAAGATGCAAGTAAGATTGAATAAATATATAGCACAAAGTGGAATATGTAGCAGAAGAAAGGCAGATGAGCTTATAAAAGAAGGAAAGGTTAAAGTAAATGGAGAAATTATCAAAGACTTAGGAGCTAAAATAAATCCAGAAAAAGATATAGTAGAAGTTGAAGGTAATATCATAAAACCGGTAGAGAAAAAGATTTACATAAAAATCTACAAACCTGTTGGCTATCTTTCAGCAGTTGGAAAAGATAAGTTTGGAAGAAAAACATTGACAGATTTGCTTAAAGAATTAAATATCAAAGAAAACTTATTTCCTGTTGGAAGGCTTGATTATAATAGCGAAGGTCTTTTAATCTTAACAAACGATGGTGAGTTTGCAAACAAAATTGCCCATCCAAAGCATAAAATCAAAAAAGTCTATCACGTAGAAGTGGTTCCAAAAGTTGACGAAGAAACACTAAATCAGATGAAAAAAGGAGCTATTTTAGAAGACGGCTTTTTTAAGCCAGATAAAGTTGAAATCTTAAAACACACAAAAGATAGTACGTGGCTACTTTTTGAAATTCATAGCGGAAAAAAGAGAATCTTAAGAAGATATGTAAGTAAATTTAATCATAAAGTAAAAAGACTTGTCCGTGTTAAAATAGATAGCATTTCTATTGAAAACTTAAAGCCACATCAATTTAAACATTTAACAGACAAAGAGGTAAGGTCAATCTATGAAAGAGATAGTGCTGAGTAATGGAAAATTTTTTGTTAATATAGATAAAAACTTTGCTATTAGAGACTTTTACTTTCCTTACATTGGAATGTATAATCATTTAAACTCAGAGGCAAACTCTATTGGTGTATACGTAAACGGTAGGTTTAAATGGATTGATGACTCTTGGGAGAAAAAATTTAGCTACTGTGAAAACTCATTAGTTGCGAATTTAGAAGCTAAATCTGATGAGCTTGGCATCAAACTAAACTTTAAATCAGCTATTCATAAATATTCAGATATATTAATCCATCAAATCCAGATTACAAATCTAACAGAGGAAGAAAAGGAAGTAAAAATATTTTTTTATCATGGATTTAAATTAAATGAATCTGAAATTGGTAATACTGCATACTACGACCCAAAATTAAAAGGTTTGATTCATTACAAAGGCGCAACGTATATTTATATCTCGTCTCAAAGTAGCAATTTTGAATATACCGTCTCAAAGAAAAATCATACATCCGGCTCTTGGTTAGAGATTGAAAGAGGTCATTTAAGCAGAAATAAGATAGTTCAAGGAGAGATTGATAGTGCTTGGGCAATAGTTGAAAATCTAAAACCTTTGGAAAATAAAACAGTTTACTACTATCTTTTAGTTGGTCATCGTTATGATGATATAGTTAAATTGAAAAATAAAGTAAGCAATGAAGGATTACAGCATTTACTTGAAGAGACACAAGAGTTTTGGCAAGGTTGGATAAAGACAAAAGACAGGCTACTACCAGCTTTATCTAAAAATATAAAAGACTTATATTATCAAAGTCTTTTAATCATTCGTGCTCACTTTGACAATAACGGTGCTATCGTTGCCGCAAATGATACATCAATTTATAAATTCAACAAAGACCATTACAGCTATCTTTGGCCAAGGGATGGTGCTTTTATTGTTATGTCTCTTGATAATGCAGGATATACAAACTTAACACAAAGATTTTTTAAATTCTGTAAACAGCATATAACAGATGAAGGATTTCTTCTTCATAAATATTCTCCAGATGGAACAGCAGGTTCATCATGGCATCCTTGGTGTGACGATGATGAAAATTATCAGCTTCCAATCCAAGAAGATGAGACAGCTTTAGTGGTGGTTGCTTTATACAATCATTATTTAAATAGCAAAGATATTGAGTTTGTGGACTATATGTATAACGGATTTGTCAGAAAGGCTGCAAACTTTATGGTTAAATATACAGACCCACAGTTAAACCTTCCCCTTGAAAGCTATGATTTATGGGAAGAAAGAAGAGGTATTTTTACTTATACAACATCAACAGTATACGCAGGTTTAATTGCTGCATCCAAGCTTGCTATACTTGTAGGAAATAAAGAAGAGTCTGTTTTGTACAATCAAAAAGCTGAAGAAATCAGAAATGGAATTTTGACACATCTTTATGATGAAGAAGAAGGAAGATTTTTAAGAGGAATATACAGAGATAAAAACGGAAATATCATTAAGGATAAAACTGTAGAAAGTAGTTTGCTTCTTGTTCATGAATTTGGCGTGATAGACCCAGAAGATTATAGAATGGTTAATACTGTAAGGACAGTAGAGGATAGGCTTTGGATAAAAAATGGGATTGGTGGTCTTGCAAGATATGAAAACGATTACTATCACAAAGTGTCTGATGATACACCAGGAAATCCTTGGATAATAACTACTTTATGGCTTGCTAACTGGTATACGCAGGTTGGATTGTTTGATAGAGCATTTCAGCTGATTAACTGGGTGATAAAGAGAAAAACTCAGGCTGGATTGTTGGCAGAGCAGTTCCATCCATTCACAGGAGAGCCGTTATCTGTATGTCCTTTAACATGGTCTCATTCTTCGTTTTGCTATTCAATACAAAAATTGAATAAGAGATTGATTGAAGACAAAACACCAGATTATGTGATGGCTTAAAAAAAGACAAACAATAGTTGTATATTATTTCCTACCGTACCTTGGGTGAGAAATTAGTGATTTTTATAGAATTTAAAAAGTAGGTCCTTCGGACTAAAGTCCTCAGGATGACAGGGAAATCTTGAATAGTAAGCACTAGAAAAAAAGGTAATCTTATTCGTCATTCTGAGCGAAGCGAAGAATCTCATATTTTTATTGAATTTCTCACACAACGTATAGTTGTATTTCCTACCATATTAAAATATATCGGGTTAATACGTCCCACTTCTTGCCTTTTACTATATGTACAGGGCAGTTTATGAACTGTCCCCAACATCCATCAATCCTTCACTTTTTCACTTTTGATAAAACATTCGACAATCTCTAAATCCTTAAAATAAGTAATCTTGAAATTAAAAAAACTGCCCTCATTTACAGTAATTCTATAACCAAGCTTTTCCATCAAAGCTGAGTCATCTGTTGCTAAAATATTATTCTCTAATGCATACTCATGAGCTTTTAAGAGCTTTTTAAAATCAAAAACTTGGGGTGTTTGAATTATATAAATTTCATCTCTATTTAAAGTTTCAACAATTTTATTATTTATCACTCTCTTTATTGTATCCGGAGACCTATAAGCAGTAATAGAACCGTCCCAGCCAGCTTTAACATTTTTAATCCCATCTCTAAACATATTTACAGTAGCAAAAGGACGTGCAGAGTCATGAATTGCCACAATATCACAATCTGCAATTGCTCTTAAGCCATTATATACAGAAAACTGTCTTTCGCTACCACCCTCGACCTTTATTATTTTTTTGGAAGATTTTATCTCAATATCCAAATCCTCTTTTGGTAAAACAACCACTACAAAATCTATCTCTTCCACCTTTTCTATCGTTTTTAAAGAGTATTCAAAAATCTTTAAACCATTTATTTCTAAAAATTGTTTTTTTGCACCAAATCTATTGCCTTTCCCACCTGCTAAAAGTATGCATCCTATCATATTGCACTCCAAAGGATTTAAAATATAATTATAAATCAATTAATTAAGTAGAGGTAAAGTTATGGAGCTTACAAGAGAAGAAATAGAAAAATTAATAAAAGAAGGGAAAGATTTAGACTTTTCTTTTATGGACTTAGAAGGTATTAATCTATCTGGTTTAGACTTATCAAACGCAACTTTTACTGGTACAAATTTGAAAAATGCAAATTTAGAGGGTGCAAATTTAGAAGGTGCTTTTATTGCTGATGCTAATTTTGAAAATGCAAACTTGAAAGATGCAAATTTACACAAAGCAGTTTTGCAAAGAGTAAATCTAAGAAATGCAAATTTTGAAAATGCTAACTTATTTAGAACGGCTATTTTAGTAAGCGATGCATCAAAAAGTAATTTTAAAAATGCCAATATGTTAAACGTTAGACTTGAAGATTGCAAATTTACAGAAGCTGTGTTTGATTATGTAGATATGAGACACTCTAATGTAAGAGGTTCAGATTTTCAAAAAGCTTCTTTTGTAATGACAAAATTTAGCTTTAGTGATTTTAGAAAAACTAAATTAGCTGGTACTTGGTTTGAAAATGTTGAAGCGGAAGAGGTTTTAGTTTATGGTAGAAAGCCATGGCTTGAAGGTTCAAAAGCAGAAGTCAATTATTCAAAAATACTTCCAAGCAACTTTGATGATTAACAGATGATAAAAATTCCGAAAGTTTTAACGATTGCTGGCTCTGATAGTGGTGGTGGTGCAGGCATTCAAGCAGATTTAAAGACCATGACATCTTTGGGTGTATATGGAATGTCTGCCATTACATCCATCACAGTTCAAAACACTGTTGGAGTTTTTGGTGTGTATGATTTACCACCGCAAGTAGTATACGACCAAATAAAAGTGGTTGCAGAAGATATTGGCATTGATTCTGCAAAGACTGGAATGCTATCAAATGCTGGTATAGTTGAGGCAGTAGCTAAAGCTGTAAAAGATTTTAAAATTCCAAATTTAGTGGTTGATACCGTGACGAGGTCTAAGTCTGGAGACCCGTTGTTAAAAGTTGCCGACGAGCAGATTTTAAAAGAAAAAATAATTCCGTTAGCAGTTTTAATCACTCCAAACATTCCTGAAGCTGAAAGCTTGATAGGATTTAAAATAAAATCCTTAGAAGATGTAGAAAAAGCTTGTAAAAAACTCTACTCAGATGGTGCTAATGCAGTGCTTTTAAAAGGCGGTCATGGTGAGGGTGATAAAATTATTGATGTGTTTTATGATGGAAGCAGATTTGAATATCTTATATCAGAAAGAATAAACACAAAAAATACACATGGCACAGGTTGCACTTTATCTGCCGCAATCTCTTCATACCTTGCAAAAGGATACAGTCTTTTAGATGCTGTAAAGAATGCTAAGGACTACGTCCATAATGCAATTAAACACTCTTTAGATATTGGTCATGGACATGGACCTTTAAATCATATGTGGCAGTTTTATAAAGATTTTCAATAGTTTTCAAACATAAATATCAATATGTCCTTCTTCTGTATTCTCTTTCTCAGGCTTTGGAATAGGAGGCGTTTTTTCATTTACTTTCTTATTTCTTTTTCTAATAAACTCTCTTTTTGAATCAACATCACTTATAGGTTTAACTTCATAAACTTTTTCTATGTTGAAATCATCCATGATTAAATCCTCGAGTTTTAGTTGTTGATAAATTTAACTGAAAAATTTATTATTTCAAAGTTTTTGATTATCCTTTATAATCAAGTTTTTTCTAAACTCTTCTATTGTGAATAACAAAATAGCGAAAGGAATTAAAATCAGCCAAATTTTTATTGGAATTGGGTAAGTTGAAAATATTTTATTTCCTAAAGGATGGTAAACTATGAAAATTTGCAATAGAATCTCAAAAAGTATTCCAAAAATTAAGAATTTGTTTGAGAATAAACCTATTTTAAAAACTGGCTCTTTAAAAGTCCGAGAAGCAAATCCATTTGCCACTTGAGTAATTACAATCCCAGTTAAACAAGCTGTGGTTGCTTGCATATATAAAATATTTGATGAAGAAATTGGTTCGTTCCAATGCCATCCACCTGAATAAAGGACATAAAAGAAACCAAATAAACCAGCTGCTGCCTCTATAGGTCCAAGAATCAAAAAAGACCTTATAAGAATAAAAGAATCTATAAGCCTTTCTTTGTGACTCCTTGGTGGTTTTTTCATTACTTCTTTGGTTGGTTTTTCAGCTCCAAGGGCAAGACCTGGAAGTATATCTGTTCCTAAGTCTATAGCAAGAACCTGCATGATTTTTAAAGGAAGAGGTATTCTAAAAATAGCATATGCTATGTATGGAATTAATTCGGCTACATTTGATGTAAAGAAATAAGAAATAAATTTTTTAATGTTTTCATAAATAGTTCTTCCTTCTTCAATTGCAGAAATTATAGTAGCAAAGTTATCATCAAGGAGAATTATTTCAGCAACTTCTTTAGCAACATCAGTTCCACTTCCCATGGCAATACCGATATCAGCTTTTTTTAAAGCAGGTGTATCATTTACACCATCTCCAGTAACAGCAACTCTTTCTCCCATTTCTTGTAATAGAGTAACAATTCTAAGTTTATCTGCTGGAGACATTCTTGTAAAAATAATTTCTTTTGAAGAGAGCTTATTTTTAAGCTCATTATCACTTAATTTATGAAACTCTTCACTTTCAATAATGACAGGATTTCTTTTTACAAGCCCAATTTCTTTTGATATCGCCAATGCTGTCCTACTTGCATCACCTGTAATTAAGATTATTTTTATCCCTGCTTCATGGGCTGTTTTTATAGCATCTTTGACTCCCGGTCTTGGTGGGTCTTCTAATCCTACTAAACCAACAAAAACCATATCTTTTTCAGGCCAAGTTTCAGAAAAAGCAAAACACAAAACACGCAAACCTTTGTCCATCAATTCATTATTTTTATTTAAAATCTTCTGCTTTAGACTTTCATCTAAAATAATTTTTTCTCCTTTTATTAATGCATACTTACATAATGGTAAAACTTTTTCTACTGCCCCTTTGGTAAGAAATATTCTTCTTCCATTTATTATATTTCCCGTTGTCATCATTTTTCTTTCATAATCAAAAGGAATTTCTAAAAACCTTTCTGCATTAATATCCCCATACTTTTCTCTAACGTATTTCAATAGAGCAACTTCTGTTGGATCTCCTTTATATTCATTATTTACAATCTCAGCATTATTGCAAAGATAAGCAATTTTCATTAACATATCTTTTGAACTTTCATCAAATATCCAAACATCTTTAACAGCCATTTTATTTTGTGTTATAGTACCTGTTTTATCAGTGCATATAACAGTTATACTCCCTAAAGCTTCTACTGCTGTCAATGTTTTAACAAGAGCATTTCTTCTTAACATTCTTTGACTTCCTATAGCAAGCGAAAGTGTTACGGTTGGAAGCATCCCTTCAGGAACCAAAGCAACTATAACACCAATCGCAAAAATAAAGTTTTCAGTAAAATTCCTTCCAATAAAACTACCGATAACAAAAAAGATAATTCCTATTGAAATAGCAACTAAGGCTATGATTTTTGATGTTTTTGTGATTTCTTTTTGAAGCGGTGTTTCTTCAGCTTGAACAGTTTGCGTAAGATGTGCAATTTTTCCAAACTCAGTATTCATGCCGGTTGCAAAAACAACCGCTTTACCACTTCCTGAAATAACCATACTTCCAGCAAAAGCTACATTATTGCTCTTGATTAATTCTCCAAAGAAAGGTTTACATGTAAGAACTATAGGAATAGATTCTCCTGTAAGAGGTGCATTATTTACTGTGAGAGAATTTGACTCTATAACCCTTGCATCTGCCGGAACTTTATCTCCTTCTGAAAGAATAATTATGTCTCCTGGAACAAGCTCCGTTGCAGAGATTTCTTTTTCAATACCATCTCTTATCACTCTACAACGGCGAGGAACCAAAAGTCTAAGCTTTTCAATAGATTTTTCAGCTTTATACTCTTGAATAAAAGCAAAGACAGCGTTTATAACAATAACCAAAATTATCGCAAAACCAAGACTTTTCATTTCTTCCGCAGGATTAATTAAATCTGAAAGGAATGCTAAGCCTGCAGCAACCCATAAAATGATTGCAAAAAAATGAGTAAACTGACGTAAAAACTTAAAAATGATAGGAGATTTTTTAACTTCCTCAATTTCATTATATCCATATTGAGAAAGTCGCTTTTTAGCTTCTTTTTCTGTAAGACCTTTTTCCGAGGTCTTAAGTAATGAAAAAACCTCTTCTTTAGAAACTTCATTTATTTTCATATTTTATCACAATGTTTGATTGTTTTGTATTCATTATACTATTTTAGGAAAAATTTAACCAAATTTGCTACCTTTTAAAACTTAAAACGAGAGAACTACATTTTTTATATGTATGAATAAACCTATGTGTTTGTCATTACTGTAAACATGGACACATAATATACACAGAAGTGAAGAATATCATAGTTTTCAATTTTCTCAAACTTGCAGAGAGTGTTCCAAAATTTTTGTAAGTTTACCCTTGCCCATCATCATGAGGACTTTAGTCAAAAGGATCTCCTCTTTTGATTTTTTTTTGAAAAGAAAAATAGGAGATTTTTCGCCGACTTCAGAATGACATCTTTGAGTTGAGATTCTTCGCTTACACTCAAGAATGACGCTGTAGAGGCATAAAGGCAGAGATTCTTCAGATGGCTTTAAAATGACGGTCAAAAGGTTAATTAATTTTTAGATTTAGTTAAAATTTTAAAGTACCCTTCAAACTTGCATGACTTATATAAAATAGTGTAAAATAAGTATAATGGTATTCCCGTTTTTAAAAACAAGGAGGAACAATTGGAGATTTCGGAAGAACCATTTTACCTACCGATACTTATTTTACCATTAATTTTATCATTCATTCCAAGATTTTCTTTAATTCTTCAAAGCTTACTAAGTTTGATATTACTTATAATTTCCATAAGTTTGATACTTTCAAGGACTGATTTTATAGTTTCATTTCAATCTGTTATTCCTTTCTTAACATTTAGCTATAAAGTGGATAATCTAAGTCTGTTTTTTGTTGGGCTTGTGTCTTTGTTATCTTTTGCTTCATCAATATATTCTGTTTCTTATATTAAAGAATTTGAAAATCAAAAAGTTTTAACGTTTTTATATAACTTGTTTATTTTTTCTATGATTATGGTGATTTTATCTGCAAACGTTCCTACCTTTTTGATTTGGTGGGAGATAATGTCCGTCGTTTCTTTCTTGCTTGTTATTTTTGACTATAAAAAGCAAGAGAATTTAAACGCCGGGATTTTTTATATATTTATGACACATCTTGGAACAACTTTTATAATCATCTCTTTTATACTGCTTTATATCTACTCCGGCAGTCTTGAGTTTAAAGATTTTGTAAATGTAAATTTGCCTGAAGATGTAAAATTTTTAGTATTTTTAACTTCTTTGATTGGCTTTGGGACAAAGGCCGGTATTTTTCTGCTTCATTTTTGGCTTCCAAAGGCTCATCCTGTTGCTCCTTCTAATGTTTCCGCTTTAATGTCTGGGGTAATGATAAAAACGGCTATATACATGCTCATAAGATTTTATTTTGAGTTTTTAAAGGATATGCCTGTAGCTTTTGGATACATTGTTTTATTCATTGGGGCTTTGTCTGCAATCTATGGAATTCTGTATGCTTACGTACAAACAGATATTAAAAAGATGCTGGCTTACTCTTCTATGGAAAATATCGGAATAATCTTAATTGCTGTTGGTCTTGCTATGATTTTTAAATCTTCCCATGTATGGATTTTAATGGGAATATCTTTTATTGCTGTCTTGTACCATACTTTAAACCATACGGTGTTTAAGGGTTTATTATTCTTAGGGGCTGGTTCTGTCTTATTTAAAACACATACTAAAAATATGGAAGAGCTTGGCGGTTTAAATAAAATTATGCCAAAGACTGGAATTTTATTTTTAATTGGTATTCTTGGAATAACCGCTTTACCACCGTTTAATGGGTTTGTCAGCGAATGGCTTATCTACCAATCTTTGTTATTTGGCAGTAAGTTAAACTATGAGTTTATATCTTTTACAATGCCTTTGTTTGCTTCTGTTTTGGCTTTAACCGGGGCTTTTGCTCTTGGTAGCTTTGCTAAACTCTATGGAACTGTATTTCTTGGAATAGGAAGAACAGACAAAGTTAAAAAGGCTTCAGAATCTGACGGTTTTATGCTTACAGGAATGGGATTTTTGGCTTTTATGGTTGTAATCTTAGGCTTGATTCCTATTTTACCTGTTTATGTCATTGATGAAGTTTTAAAACAGACAGCATCTTTTTCTATATACAACTACATAATCTATAAAAACGGCTTACTGCTAATCTCAACAGATTACGACTTTGGAAGAATTTCAACTTCAATTTTAGCCATAGCCGGAATTGTTATTTTTGTAATTACCTACTTCTTGATTAGAAAAATAGGAAATGGCAATGTGAGAGAATACGAGACTTGGGCTTGTGGTCTTGGAGAAAGCAATCTTACAGTTAAAGCTCAGTACAGTGCATCCGGATTTTCTCAGCCTATCAGAAGAATTTTATCTTTTGTTTATAAAATCAAAGAGAGTCTATCTTTCAGTGGCAAAAAATATTTTCTTCCAAAGAAGACTTACAAATTGGAAATCATAGATAGAATAGAAGATCTAGCTTTATCTCTTACAGATATCTTTATCAAGATTGTTTTAAAAGTAAGGTATTTCATTCAACCTGGAATTATTCATGTTTACATTGCATACATCATTCTTACTTTGATTGCCTTTATTTTCTATGCTGTGAGGTAGTGATGGAAAATATAGTTATTGGGCTTTTACAGTTTGTTATTTTAGTAGCTATCTCTCCATTTATAAAAACGTTTATTCATAAAATAAAATGCATTTTGAGAGGTCAAAAAGGACCTCCTTTGACACAAGCTTATAAAGATATTTACAGACTTTTTAAAAAGGAAGTTGTGATTTCAAAAGATGCTTCTTTTATATCAAGAATGGCTCCTTACGTAGTTTTTGTTTCTACATTATGGGCTGCAACATTTTTACCTGTGATTAATAAGTACACTTTACTGAATTTTACAGGAGACATAATAGCTTTGGCTTATATTTTGGCTCTTGGTGTGTTTTTTATAGCTTTGTATGGTATGGATCAAGCAAGTGCATTTGGTGGGCTTGGTTCAAGTAGGGAGATTACAATAGCTGCATTGTCTGAAGCTTCTTTTATGCTTATAATCTTTACCTTTGCTCTTCAAACCGGAAGTACAAATATAGGAGAGATTTTTGAGAAGGTTCATCAGTTTGGCATCTCACATGTTCCTGTTTCCGTAGCCTTTGCTTTGATATCTTTGTTGATAGTATCTTTGGCTGAAAATGCAAGAATTCCATTTGATAATCCTGAAACACACTTGGAACTTACAATGGTTCATGAAGCTATGATTTTAGAAGCATCCGGGAGACATTTAGCACTTTTTGAGCTGTCTTCATACATAAAGCTGACTATATTTTTAACTTTGGCGTCAAATCTTTTCTTTCCTCTTGGATTTTATAAAGATACTTCAATCTTATTCATTATATTAGGTGTTGTTGTATATATTTTAAAGATGCTTCTATTTGCTGTACCTGTTGCTTTGATTGAGATGAGCATGGCTAAATTTAGATTTTTCAGAGTGCCTGAAATTCTTACACTGGCTTTCATACTTTCGTTGATTTCTTTGATTATTTACAACACGTGAGGTTTGGCAGATGATTAAATTTTTAGTTGAATTTTTCGGGGCTATGTCTCTTTTCCTTGCAATAGCTCAGTTATCAAGCAATAGACTGAATCTTTCTATAAAGATTTATCAGCTTCAATCTGTGTTTCTTTCAATGTCTATCTTGTTTATTGGGATTGTATCTTCTGAATTTGAATTATATATTTCAAGCTTTTTAAACTTTCTAATTAAAGTTATTCTTATACCATTCTTTTTATTTAAAGTAGTTGAAAAGATTAAGCTTGATAGGGAAGTTTCAATGTATCTGAACATTACAAACTCTTTACTTTTTTCAATTTTAATAGTTATATTCTCGTTTTATATCTCCAACAAGATTGATATAACAGGCGAGGTTATAGCAAAACAGATTTTTCCGTTATCCTTAGGAATTATCTTTATTGGAATTTTCATCATGATTTCAAGAAAAAAAGCCTTATCTCAGATTATTGGTTTTTTGACAATGGAAAATGGAATACTTCTTGCCGGAACTTCTCTAACAAAAGGTATGCCGATGATAGTCGAAATTGGAGTATTTTTTGACGTTTTTGTTGGTGTTTTGATGGCTGGTGTGCTTGTATTTCAAATTAAAACTACTATTGAAAACATTGATACATCAAGACTATCAGACCTTAAGGAGTAAAGATGGAATTTATAATTGGTTTGCAACTTATCTGGGCTGTTGTTAGCTACTTTCTAAATCTTAGATTTGTGTATTTTGTTCAAATTGGAATTACTTTTATAAATTTGATTCTTGGATACAGCTTAATCTCTAAGATAAACAATCCACAAGATAGAATTTATGAGCTTAATAGTTTGCTGTTTCTTGATTCTTTAAACTCAATACTGCTTTTAGTTATCTTAACCATCTCGTTTTTTGTTTCTGTATACAGCGTCGGATATATGAAAAGAGAGTTAAAGGGTGGTATATCAGAAAAAAAGGTAAATGAGTATTACTTTTGGATGAATTTATTTATCTTTGCTATGCTTGTAGTCACACTGTCAAATAACTTTGGTATTTTATGGATTGCAATAGAAGGTACAACCTTAGCGACAGCATTTTTGATTAGTTATTATAGAAATAAAGAGGCTGTTGAAGCTGGTTGGAAGTATATAATGCTTTGCTCTATTGGAATAGGTCTTGCATTGTTTGGCATCATTCTTCTTTATTACAGTTCTTTCTCGGTACTGGGACATGGATTACAGTCTTTAAACTGGACTAATATTTACGATGTAAGCAGTAGGCTCAATCCAAAACTTTTAATGCTCGCGTTTATATTTGTATTGGTTGGATTTGGAACAAAGGTTGGATTTGCTCCACTACATTTTTGGCTTCCTGACGCCCACTCACAAGCTCCAACACCTATAAGTGCTTTAATGTCTGGTGTTTTATTAAACTGTGCCTTTTATTCTATACTTAGAGTTCAGGCAATCATAAACAACAATGGCTATGGTTATAATACTTCAAAATATTTAATGTTCTTTGGTGTTTTGACTGTTGTAGTTTCAGCGTTGTTTATCATTCGTCAGGTTGATTATAAAAGACTGCTTGCTTACTCATCTATGGAGCATATGGCTATAATTGCTTTTGCATTTTCTGTAAATACTAAGTTAAGCATTTTTGCAGGAGTTTATCATCTTATAAATCATGCTATTGTAAAAACTTCAATATTTATGACAGTTGGAAGTATTTTAACTTCTTTTCATACAAGGGATATATTCAGCATAAGAGGGCTTTTTAAAGCGTTGCCTTACACTTCTATAGCTTTGATTTTGTCAATGTTTGCTATCACTGGAACTCCGCCGTTTAGCATCTTTATGTCTAAGCTTTTTATTTTAATATCTTCTTTTAAAGCTGGTTTTATAATTCCTTCCATCATCTTGATGTTAGCGTTAGTTTTAATCTTTGGTGGATTTATCTATCACTTTTTAAACATGCTTATGGGAGATACTGATAAAAGATACAAAGAAGACCTATTGATACTATTACCGCCGTTTGTTTTACTCTTTCTATCACTTGTTTTATCTTTTTATATTCCTGAAAAAGTTTTGATGCTGATTAACAACATACCTGAAATTTTAGGAGTTAAAAATGGTTGAGGAACTTTTAAAGCCTATAAAAGATTTAATAACAGATTATAGCTTTAACACTGAAAACGAAATAGTTATTCATACATCAGATTTTAACTTAGCTAAAGTATCTCAGTATTTATTTAGAGATTTGGATTGTGAGCTTGCGACAGTAGTAGCAACAGATGATGATGATAGATTTTCTGATGACCGCTGTTTTACTATAAGATATGTCTACTCTTATCATAAAAAGAATGTATTTTTTATTGTAGAAAATAAAGTTAAAGAAAGGTTTAATTCACTTGCTAACATAATACCTGCTTTAAACTGGTACGAAAGAGAAATTAGAGATATGTTTGGGCTTGTCCCACTTAACCATCCAGACCCAAGACCTTTGGTTTTGTTTCCGGAAAATTTTCCGTCGGATTTACATCCTTTAAGA
This sequence comes from Sulfurihydrogenibium sp. YO3AOP1, assembly GCF_000020325.1. Lineage (NCBI taxonomy): Bacteria > Pseudomonadati > Aquificota > Aquificia > Aquificales > Hydrogenothermaceae > Sulfurihydrogenibium > Sulfurihydrogenibium sp. YO3AOP1. The sequence continues at coordinate 718,958 of NC_010730.1, read as the reverse complement.
AAGGATTTTGATATAAAAACAAGACCGGAGTTTAAAAGCTATGGAAAGTATGAATACAAAGAAGTTGAAGGAGAGGGAGTATTTAATATACTTGTAGGACCTATTCATGCAGGCATCATAGAGCCGGGACATTTTAGATTTTCTCTTGCAGGTGAACATATTTTACAGCTTGAAATAAGGCATTTTTGGAAGCATAGAGGAGTAGAAAAACTCGCTGAAGGTAAAACGGCAGAAGAAGTTTTAGAGATTGTTCCAAAAGTATCAGGAGACCATTCTTACGCACATACATTGGCTTATGTTCAAGCTATAGAAAAGCTTTCTAATACAGAAATTCCAAAAAGGGCTAAATATATAAGAGTTTTATTTGCTGAGCTTGAGAGGTTAATGTGTAATCTAAACGATGTAGCTTGGCTTTTTCAAGATGTAGCATACAGCTTTGGTGCACAAGGTATGTTTATTTTAAAAGAAGAAGTGATGAGATTAAACAAAGCTCTTACAGGAAATAGATTTAATAAAAACGTTCTTAAAATCGGCGGTGTATCTGTAGATTTAAACCAAGAAAAGATAAATCTTATCATAGATAAACTTGGCTACATTACCGATAAGTTTGAATTTTATAAAAAAATAATTTTTGATTCTGCTTCTATTCTTGATAGATTCGAAACGACAGGAAGAATACTTTACGAAACGGTCAAAGAGCTTTCCTGCATAGGTTATACTGCACGAGCTTCTGACTTAAAATCAGACATAAGAAAAGAACATCCATATCTTATATACGATAAATTAACATTTACAAGTCAAACTTTTGAAGAAGGAGACTGCTTTGCAAGATTAAAATGCAGGCTATCAGACATAGAAGACAGTATTTCTATTATAAAAGAAGTTTTATCAGATTTACCAGATGGAGAGATTTTTACACAGTCAAATCCACTGCCAGCCAATAGATGGACTCTTGGATACAGCGAAGGACAGAGAGGAAATATTATGTACTTTGTTAAAACAGATAAGGAAGGAAAAATAGACAGACTAAAAATCAGAGACCCATCTTTCAACAACTGGCAGGCTATACAGTGGGCAGTTTTAGGAGATATTGTTGCAGATTTTCCACTTGTAAATAAAAGTTTAAATTTAAGCTACGCAGGAACGGATCTGTGAGGTGTAAAGATGTTTAGAATCTTTAAAGAAAGGCTCAAAGAAGGAATAAAGGCAGAAGAGATTAAAATCAGAGACGAAAATGTTGAAATTCTTGGGAAACAGTTAAAAGAAAAAATAGATAAATACTTTCAAGGAAGTTTTGCCATCAGAGAGGTTGACAGTGGCTCATGCAATGCCTGTGAGTATGAAATATCAGCTTTATCAAATCCTTATTATGACATAGAAAGGTTTGGAGTAAAGTTTGTTGCATCACCAAAACATGCAGACGCTATAATGATTACCGGCTGTCTTACAAGAAATATGTATGAAGCAGTGATGAAAGCATACGAAAATGTTCCAAATCCTAAATTTATTATTGCTGTAGGAGATTGTGCATTGGATGGTGGAACCTTTAAAGGTAGCTATGCAGTGATGGATGGAATAAAAGATAAACTTCCGATAGATATTTGGATAAAAGGCTGTCCACCAGAGCCAATAGATATAATTTCTGGTTTGCTGATTCTTTTAAATAAAAAGTTTGAAGACCGTTAATATTAGAGAAAGGTTGAATGATAGGCACCAGAAGAAGGATAACCTTAGATGTCATTCTGCAGCCGGCGAAGAATCTCATGTTTTTACTGAATTTCTCACCCGACGTGTAATGACTATTTTTCTTAAATCATTCTAAGGTTGGTCAAAGTGGCAAATTAAGTTTAATCCCTATAACGTCACGCATTTCATAAACTAAATTCTGGTTTAAAATACTTACAAAGACAAATTTAGAGGATTTAATGGAAACAAAGAAAATATACAAATTCATAATTTTAATGGGTTTTGTTAGTCTGTTTGGAGATACAGTATATGAAGGAACAAAAGGAATAGCTGGACCTTATCTATACAGTCTTGGAGCATCGTTATTTATAGTAAGTTTTACAGCAGGACTTGGAGAATTCTTAGGCTATACTTTGAGATTTATATCTGGCTATTTTTCAGATAAATATAAAACATACTGGATTTTTACATTCATTGGATATGGATTAATAGCATCTATTCCACTTTTAGCACTGGTTGATAGATGGGATATAGCAGTTTTATTTATTCTGTTAGAAAGAATAGGTAAAGGAATTAGAAGTTCTGCAAGAGATGCGATAATCTCTTTTGCAACAAGCAATATAGGAAGAGGGTTAGGATTTGGAATTCATGAAGCTTTTGATAGATTAGGTTCTATTATAGGACCGCTTATATTCTTAGCTTCCTTTGGATTAACCGGGAGTTATAAAACAGGTTTTCTTGTCATGCTTATTCCTTTTATAATGCTAATGATGTGTTTGATTTTAGCATATAAAATATTACCCAATCCTTCTGTTATGGAAAAGCCACAAGATAAACCATATGACTCAAAAATCCTTTACATGTACATGCTTTTTAGCTTTTTTGCTATCATCTCATTTCCGCAATATCCGGTAATTTCTTATCATTTAAAAATGCACAATATTTTTAACGAACAAATAATAGTTTTACTTTACACTATTGCTATGGTCTTTGATTTAATTTTCTCATTATTGGTAGGAAGGTTTTATGACAAACGGAAATTTAAAGTTTTATTTTTAGTACCTATTGCAACGTTTGTACTACCAATTTTTACATTCCAAGATTCAAAATTTTTAGCAGTTTTAGGAATTGTTTTATATGGTTTTATTATGGCTTTTCATCAAAGTGTTATGAGGGCAGCGATAGCTGATTTAACTTCTATTTCTAAAAGAGGAACTGTTTATGGTTTATTTAATCTAATTTTTGGAGTTGGCTATCTTTTAGGTGGTATCTTTATAGGCTACCTATACAATTTTGGCTATTTTTATATAATGATTTTTGCTTTATTGAGCCAGATTCTTTCGATGTATTTTTTAATAAAGCTGAACCATAAATATTAAAGCTAATTGCTAATTAAAAATCATCTCTTATAAAGACCATAAGTGAAACCATAAGAAATTGTATGCTTATTAATATATCTTTCAACTTCTTCTCTTGATAATTCTGCCGGCAATCCTAAACTTTCAACATCTAAAGCAAATACTTTGAAAAAGTATCTATGAGGCTTTCCTCTTGGTGGGCAAGGACCACCATATCCAATTTTTCCAAAATCATTTTGTCCCTGCTTAATATTTCCAACAACCGATTTTTTAGGAAAATTTTCTTTAAGTTCCAATACATTTGATGGAATGTCATAAACTATCCAATGGGTAAAAGTTCCTATTGGAGCATCCGGGTCATCCATTATGATTGCATAACTTTTTGCATTTTCAACCTTACTCCAAGATATGTGCGGAGAGATATCAAGCCCATCGCACGTGTATTGGGTAGGTATAAAATCTCCTTCTTTAAAAGAATATGAATAAACTTTCATCTTTTCTACTCCTTTAGATAAACCCAAAACAAATAAGCTTAAAAAAATTACCAATATAAACTTTTTCATAAATTTGGACTTGCTTTTACAATAATATTTGAGATATCACACATCTCTTTACCTATTAGATAAACAATATCATCAAGACTAACAATTCCTGTCATTTTTCCATCTTTATCTACCACAGGATATCTTCTAACTCCTTCCTGTTTAACTATTTCAAGAGCTTCAAAAATACCTAAATCTTCCTGTAAACATATTGGGTCTTTTGTCATCAATTCAGAAACTTTTACTTCTGAAGGATTGATTCCTTTGTTAACTAATCTAACCACAATATCTCTGTCTGTTAATATTCCTACGGGCTTTCCATCCTCAACTACAACTACACTTCCTACATTTCTTGAAGCCATAATACCAGCTACCTCTTTAATGGATGCATCTTGAGAAATTGATATAAACTCTTTTCTGGAAATACTTTTAATTGACATTTCAGACCCTCCAAATTTTACTCTCTAAAAGAAAGTTTATATCAAAAAATTCAATTTTCAACATATTAAAAAATTTTTATAAAAATCCAATTTAGCCTTGATAAATCAAACAGCGTTATATTTTTCTTGACTTAAAAATCAAACAATGTTATATTTTTTATGCAAAAAATTTTTAGGGAGGTTAAAAATGTCAAAGGCAACTATTGTTTGGACAAAGATTGACGAAGCACCGGCTCTTGCAACTTATTCTTTACTACCAATCATGAGAGCTTTTACAAAAGGTGCAGACGTTGAAATTGAGTTAAGAGATATTTCTTTATCAGGAAGAGTTATAGCGTTATTCCCAGAGTATTTAAAAGAAGACCAAAGAATTCCAGATGAGCTTTCTTATTTAGGAGAGCTCGTTTGGAAACCAGAAGCTAACATTATGAAGCTTCCAAACATCTCTGCATCTGTTCCTCAGCTTATAGCAACAATAAAAGAATTACAATCTCAAGGATACAACCTTCCAGATTTTCCAGAAGACCCAAAGACAGAAGAAGAGAAGGCAATTAGAGAAAGATATATGAAAGCTGTTGGCTCTGTAGTAAACCCTGTTTTAAGACAAGGAAATTCAGACAGAAGACTTTCTAAATCTGTTAAAGAATATGCTAAAAAATTCCCACATAAAATGAAAGCTGTTAGCCCTAACTCCAAGGCTCATGTAGCTCATATGTTAGGTGGAGATTTTTATGAAAACGAAAAATCAGTTACTATCAAAAAAGATACAACAATAAGATATGAATTTGTTAACAAAAATGGAGAAGTTAAAGTATTAAAAGATGGTGTTAAGGTATCTGTTGGCGATGTTGTAGATGGAACATTCTTAAGCAGAAGAAAGTTAAGAGACTTTTATGAAAAAGTAATTGAAAGAACTAAAGAAGATGATATTCTTTTCTCTTTACACTTAAAAGCAACAATGATGAAAGTTTCTGACCCTGTAATGTTTGGGGATGCTATAAGAGTTTATTTTAAAGAATTATTTGAAAAATTTGGAAAAGAGCTTGAAGAAATAGGGTTTAATCCAAATAACGGTCTTGCAGATTTAGAAGCTAAATTATCTAAGTTGCCAGAAGATAAACAAGCTGCAATCAAGAAAACAATTGAAGAAATCTACCAAAAAAGACCAAGAATGTATATGGTAGATTCAGACAAAGGAATTACAAACTTACACAGACCAAACGACGTAATCGTTGACGCATCCGTTCCAGCTGTTATTAAAAATGGTTTACAAGGCTGGGGTCCAAAAGGTGAAGAAGATGACTGCGTAATCACAATCCCAGATAGAAGCTATGCAAGAATGTATAAAGAAATAGTTGAAGATATTAAAACTAACGGGCAGTTTGACCCTGCAACCATTGGAAGCGTTGCAAACGTAGGTTTAATGGCAATGGGAGCTGAAGAGTATGGTTCTCACGACAAAACATTCTTCCCACCAGAAGATGGAAAAATCAGAATCGTTGACGAAGAAGGCAATGTATTAATCGAACATGAACTTGAAGCAGGAGATATTTATAGAAGCTGTATCACAAGAGATATAGCAATCAGAGACTGGATAAAATTAGCTGTTAACAGGGCAAAAGAAAGCGGTGAGCCAATAGTATTTTGGCTTGATAAATACAGAGCTCACGACAGAGAACTTATAGAAAAAGTAAGAGAGGAGCTTCCAAAATACGATTTATCCGATGTTGAGTGGTACATCAAATCTCCAGAAGATGCTATGAAATTTACATTAAAAAGATTTAGAGCTGGTTTAAATACTATTTCTGTAACCGGTAACGTTTTAAGAGACTACTTGACAGACCTATTCCCAATCATTGAGGTAGGTACATCAGCAAGGTCTTTATCAATCGTTCCATTGATTGCTGGCGGTGGTGTATTTGAAACAGGTGCTGGTGGCTCTGCTCCTAAGCACGTAGAACAATTCTTAAAAGAAGGACACTTAAGATGGGATAGTCTTGGAGAGTTCCTCGCATTCGTTGAATCATTAAAATTAGCTTACAAACAATTAAAAACATTGCATGGAAAGGATAATCCAAGAATATTGGTTCTTGCAGAAACCTTAGATAAAGCAGTACAAAAATATCTTGAAAATAACAAAACACCGGGAAGAAAAGTTGGTCAGCTTGATAATAGAGGTTCTCACTTCTACCTTGCTATGTATTGGGCAGAGGCTTTAGCTACTCAGGATAAAGACCCAGAATTGGCTAAGAAATTTGAAAAAGTATTTGCCGACTTAAAAGAAAATGAGCAAAAAATCCTTCAAGAAATAGCAGATTCTGAAGGTAAACCACAAGACATAGGCGGATACTACCATCCAGACGATGCAAAAGCTGAAAAAGCAATGAGACCAAGCGAAACATTCAATAGAATAATAGATTCTATATAAAACATTCAACACTCCCTCCCTTAGGGGAGGGGACTTTAATTATCTAATTTTAAGTAAGAGAAGATTCTTCAATTTACAGTCTCAGGATAATAGTCACAGATTGATTAATAGGTATCAGGAAAGGATAATCTTACTTGTCAACTGACAAGAATCTATTGCTTTTGTTAAATTTCTCATACAAGATATCGATAAAAAAAGAGAGTTCTAAAATTCCTGCAAGCTTACTTTTCCGTGTCATCCTCCTGAGGGCTTTAGTCCGAAGGATTTTCTCTTTTGATTTTTTGATGAAAAGAAAAACGGAGATTCTTCGCTGACGCTCATAATGACATCTTTGAGGTCAGGATTCTTTGCCGGCTGCAGAATGACGATATTGGTTTTTGCAAGCATTCTCAGTATTTTGTCATAACAATAAAACTTCTTTCCGGAAGACCTTTAAAGCTCATTTTTGTTGTGTATGGCTTTAACTCTTCTTCAATATCCTTACCCTTCATTATCACAATAATCCCATTTTCTTTTAAAAGATTTTTGCCTATTTTTAACACTTCAAACGTCTCTCCCGTTGCCCTGCTTACTACTATGTCAAACTTTTTATCTATATTTTCAGCTCTATCGCACAAAACTGTATAATCTATCTTTAACTCTTTTTTCAGCATCTCTAAGAAGATACATTTTTTATTGATAGATTCAATTAAATAAAGCTTGATTTTATCTTGATAGTAAATTTTTAGCGGTACTCCCGGAAAACCGGCACCTGTTCCAAAGTCTGCTATTTCTTTGTCTTCTACATTTATTGCCTTGGCTTCAAAAAGTTTTACAAGGGTTAAACTGTCTAGAAAATGTTTAATAACTATTTCATCTTTTTTTCTTACAGATGTTAGATTATAAACTTTATTCCATTTTAAGAGCATTGAAATATATTTGTCAAAAAGTTCAATTTGATTGTCGGTAAGGATTATGCCGTTTTTTTCTGCTAAATCTTTAAGTAGCTTCATCATTTTAAAACTTTATTCGTTTTGATATAAAAAATATATAAATCAAGCTCTCCCTGGGTTAGATTTAGCTCTTGGCATAGGTTTTCTAAAGCTGATTCTGATTCTAAGTATACATTTTTTGTTAATGTTTTTCTTGGCTTTACAAGATTGTTTTCAAATAAAAATCTTGATATATGTCTGTCTATGATTGCTACATCCTCAAATCCTATGTTTCTTAAAAAATGTGATGCTTCTTTGTATCCATAACCTTTAACTTTTTTAACAAGCTCTTCTCTTGCTTTTTTACCATTGTCATAATATCTAATTTCCTGCAAAAAGCTTTCAAGTGGTCTTAGATTTACTATTCTTTCTGCTCTTTGCATTGCAAACCTATGCCCATGCTTTTTAAAGATGTTGTAAAGCTCTTCTAAAGAATGATTTCTAAATCCTTCAATGCCAACTTCTGCCTGAATCTTTATTCCTACTTCTGCTTTAAAATTAGCTGTTAGGATACAAAAACAAGCTTCAGAAAAAATATCTGCTTCGTAGGCTTTAATATCAACAAAAGGTTTAAAGTCGAAAGTAGTTAAGCCTTTTTCTTTCAGAGATTTAAACTGACTTATCCTTTGGTCTACGTATGGCTTAACTTCAGATATAGCTTTTAAAATAGCCTCTTTTGGTGGAATCAAATCTTTGGAGCACCTCTTAACACATTGTATCCATTGTAAAATATACCTTCTGAATCAACAAATACGTTATGGATAATTTCTCTATCAGAAATCTTAACTTCTTGGTCGCCGTAGATAATTTTTAATTTATCAGCATTTCCTACAGTGTCTAATACTATCTTATTTTCAAAATAAAGAGTCTTTTCTTCACCTTTTTTGATGTTAAAGATAGTCTTTTCTCCGTCTATTGTGGCTGTAATCCATACTTCATCGTCTGCTTTTAAAACTATATAAGTTATTTTATTGTCTTGATTTTCTGATGTAATTGTAACTTGTTTTGTTTCTTCTTTATGCTGGACTGGATTTACTTGAAATGTGGTATTTTTATTAAGATTTGCGTTTGCATAAATAAATGCTATCAATATAAAACCCGCAAATAGATGTGGCAAAAATTTTGATAATTTTTGAGAAAAGTTGTGATTCTTTTCTTTTATTAAATTTATTTCTACTGTTTCGGATGGGAGATTGCAGTCAAGCTGTAAAAACTGGCAAAGCTTTTTTGCATACAATCTTCCGTATGGGTCTTTTAAAACAAAGTTTTCATCGTTTTCTATTTTTTCTATTATATCTATACTAACTCCTGCTAAAGAAGATAATTCTTCTATAGTTAATCCTCTCCCAATTCTTGCCGATTTAATATTATCGGATATTTTCATTTTTTACCTGCTGTTTTTATTTTGTTTAATCTTTATTATATCATTTTCCATAAATTTTGGTTAGAATTTGTTTACCACCATCGTTTAAAAGTTTTTCTGCTAAGGTTTTTCCAAGAATGATAGCCTGCTCTTGTGGATTTTCTTTTATTTGTTCTATCATTTTTTCCTGATAATATTCTTTTCCTTCCAAGTCTGCAATGAAGCCTGTGATTATAAAGCTGTTTTCTTTAATCTCACAGTATGCGCCAAGTGGAACTTGACATCCACCTTCCAACGTTTTCAGAAAGCTTCTTTCTGCGGTTGCTCTCAAATAGCTTTCATAATGGTTCAGTGGTTTTATTAGATTTTTTATTCTCTCATCATCAGACCTTCCTTCTATGGCAAGAAAGCCTTGACAGACCGCCGGTATCATTTCATCCGGAGAAAATATGTATTTGACTTTACTATCAAGACCAAGTCTTTTTAGCCCTGCATAGGCAAGGATGATTGCGTCATACTGCCCTTCTTCAAGCTTTCTTATTCTTGTGTCAACATTTCCTCTTAAATCTTTTATCTGTAAATCTTTTCTGATTTTCATTATTTGTGATTTTCTTCTTAAGCTACTTGTGCCAATAACTGTGTTTTCCGGAAGCTGGTAGATGTTTTCATACCTTATAGATAAAAAGGCATCCCTTGGGTCTTCTCTTTCTGTAATTGCTATAAGCTCTAATCCTTCTGGTAGTACTGTTGGCACATCTTTTAATGAGTGGACGGCAATATCTATTTCATTTCTAAGAAGTGCATCTTCTATTTCTTTTACAAATAATCCTTTTCCGCCTATCTTTGCAAGTGGAACATCTAAGATTTTATCTCCTTGGGTAGTGATTTTAACAAGCTCAACTTCTATCCCGTGAATTTCTCTCAATCTATCTGCAATGTAATTTGCTTGCCATAAAGCTAATTGACTTTTTCTTGTTCCAATTCTTATTTTCATCCATCTTGCTCCTTTAGTAGCTAAGTATTGGGTCTTCTTCAATGTGTTTGTAGTTTTTCAGTACGTAAATGTAATAAGTCTTTACCTCTTTTCCTCTATATTTTACCTTATACTGTGATTCAAACTCTAAGCTTTCAAAACCTGACTTTACTTTTTCAGTAATTAGATGGTCTGTAACGTAAATGCCGTAATATCCTTTATTTTCATACTTTTCTATACCTTCCCATAAATCAAACTGGTTCATTCTTCTATCTATTCTGATACAGTAAGTTTGTCTAAATGGTTTTACATAAAAAGCAAGCTCAGAAGAGATATGATAAGAGTCTGAAAAGATAAAGTTTTTTTGATATTTTTCTGTTAAAGATTTAACATAACTACCAAGCTCTTGCCAACCTACAAGCCTTTTGATCGGGTCTTTTTCCGGTGGAAGAAGGTTTGTTAATCCTACTTTATCAAGTATCGGCGTATAAAAAAGAATGATGATAGATAGTCCTGATAAAAACATTAAAATGATAGAGATTTTTAAAAATCTTTTATAAACTACATAACCACCAAGTATGTATAACGTAGCATATCCAAAGGCTGGCCAATTTACTTCAACGTTTTTAAACAGGGCAATCCCGCCAAAAAATACAAAAACTATAGTAGGAGATAAGGATAAGTATATAAGTTTTTCATCTTTTTCTTTAAAAGCTCTAAACACTCCATAAACCATAAACGCAAATAAAAAGACAGAGTTTATACCTATTTGTCCAAGTATATAATCTCCAAAATGCTTTAAGTTTATACTCAGCGTCTTTTCATCTGCTCCTGCCAATTTGCCAACATGTTTAAAACTTACAAAATCATTTACTATGTTCCAATATATGACGGGTAAGGTAAATAAACCTGCTATCAATATTGAGATATAAAACCATTTTTCTTTGAGAATATCTCTTTTAAAAAATAAAACAAAGATCATTGCCACTGGAAAGAAAAAAACAGCTGAGTACTTTGACAAAAAAGCCAAGCCTGCTGATATGCCTGTTAAAATCCATAAACTTGGCTTTTTTTCATAAACTGATTTGTAAAATAGATAGCTTAAAAGCAAGTAGAAAAAAGCAAGGGGTGTATCTGTTAGAAAAATTATAGATGCTATGTCGTAAGCCGGTATTAGATAGATGAACACTGAAATAAAGAATGCTAATTTTTCATCTTTAAAGATTTCTTTTGAAAAAAGGTATATGATTATGGTTATTAAAAATCCAAAGATGATGCTGTTTATTCTTACGCCGATTTCTGTATCTCCAAGGATGGACGTGGATATAAAATTAAAGTAGGCTATCAAAGGTGGTTTTGAGTAGTAGGATAAATCTAAATGCTTAGACCATAGCCAATACTGTGCTTCTTCTGTCGATAGGTCTATATCTCTATATAGTACGTATAAAATTCTTATGATTGCAAAGAAAAGATGTGTTATCAGTACATATCTAAACAACAGCCCAAACCTTTGGGATAAAGATTTCTGAGTATTTTTTTAGTGCGTATCTGTCTGTCATTCCGGCTACGTAGTCAACAGCTGCTTGGTTTGGTGAATATTCTCCCCAAAGTTTTAAATACTTTTCATAGTTTGGAATTAGATGATAGTTTTCAACATAATACTCATACAAAGCTTTGACTATGCCTTTTGCCTTGTCAAGCTCTTTTATAACAGGCTCAGCAAAATATACATTTTCATAAAGAAAATCTCTTAGGCTGTACATGGCGTTATAAACTTTTTCATCCATTACTATATGTTTATACTCATTTTCAATGGTTGTATTTATAACGCTGATAACAATGGTCGAAATCCTTTCGGATTTGTTTTTTCCAAGAACTTTAACTATATCTTCCGGAATTTGTGATTCTGATACGATGCCTGCCCTTATTGCATCTTCTAAGTCATGGTTTATGTATGCGATTTTATCAGCTATTCTAACAATTTCACCTTCTAAAGTTTTTGGCATGTTTCCTTCTGTAATCAGTGGAGACTTTCCTTTACTATGCTTTAAAATACCATCCCTCACTTCTTCTGTAAGGTTTAATCCTTTTCCTTCGTTTTCAAGCTTTTCAACCACTCTTAAACTGTGTTTTGCATGATGGTAGCTACCATTTTCTTTTAAAATAAACTCCCCTGCATGACCAAAAGGAGTATGCCCTAAATCGTGACCATAAACTATTGCTTCTGTAAGGTCTTCGTTTAGTCTTAAAGCTCTTGCTATTGTTCTTGATATCTGTGCAATTTCAAGTGTATGGGTTAGTCTTGTTCTGTAATGGTCTCCCTCCGGAGATAAAAATACTTGTGTTTTATGCTTTAATCTCCGAAAAGCTTTACTGTGAAGAATCCTGTCCCTGTCTCTTTGAAATTTAGTCCTTACCGGACATTCTTCTTCTTGTACATCTCTTTTTGCATAAAGACTTTTTGCAGCCTTTGGATGAAGTGTTTTTATTTCTAAATCTTCAAGATGTTGTCTTATATTAGAGTAGTTCATATTTTACCAATAATTCTGCTATTTGAACTGCGTTAGTTGCTGCACCTTTTCTTAAGTTATCTCCAACTATCCACATAGATAAACCATTTTCAAATCCAAGGTCTTTTCTTATTCTTCCTACAAATACATCATCTTTACCTGCTACCTCTATCGGAGTTGGATAAACATTGTTAAATGGGTCATCTTCTACAACAACTCCCGGTGCATTTTTTAATATCTCTCTTGCCTCTTCAGCAGTGATAGGCTCTTGAGTCTCGATTGTTACAGCTTCACTATGTCCTACGTATACAGGCACTCTAACGCAAGTTGGAGATACTTTAATATCCGGTTCATGCATAATCTTTCTTGTTTCATTGATCATTTTTAACTCTTCTTTTGTGTAGCCGTTTGGTTCAAAGTTATCAATTCTCGGTATAACGTTAAATGCTATGTGATGTGGTAATGCCCTTGGATAAAAGTATTTTCCTTCCATAACTGCTTTTGTTTCAAGCTCTAAATCCTCTATTGCAGTTGCTCCTGCTCCAGAAACTGCCTGGTATGTTGCTACAATGATTCTTTTTATTTTCTTTACTTTATGAATTGGATATAGCGCAACAACCATTTGTATTGTAGAACAGTTAGGATTTGCAATAATTCCTTTATGCCATTTTACATCCTCCGGATTAACTTCCGGAACAACCAATGGAACCTCCGGGTCCATTCTAAAAGCAGAGCTATTATCTATAACAACAGCTCCTTTACTTGCTGCGATGGGTACCCATTTTTTACTTCTTTCACCACCGGCAGAAAATAATGCGATGTCTACATTCTCAAAAGCCTCTTCACAAACAGCCTCAACTTTATACTTCATTCCATAATATTCAACTTCTTTACCGGCAGACCTTTCAGATGCAAGGAATTTTATTTCATTTACCGGAAAATTTCTTTCTTCCAAAACCTTTATCATTGTTTGACCAACAGCTCCTGTGGCTCCAAGTATAGCAACGTTATACGATTTCATCTAATCCTCCAAAATATTAAAATTAATTAAATATTATAACTTTTTTAATAAAAATTGAGCGGGAAAATCAGGATTCATTTAGCGGAAATATCCAAAGAGTTTGGTATAGGGTTGACCTTTAGAAAAACGAGTAAATAAGAGATGATAGATATTTTTAATAGCATTACATGATAATATATTATCGGAAAATTTTTAAGATAACCTTTCGCATTTGAAAAAACAAACTTCACATTTCGGCTTTTTAGTGCATAATTCTTTGCAATGTTTTACTATTAGAGCATGAAATTCTTTGTAAATCTCTAAGTCCATTTCTATATTTTGTGTTATAAAACTTTGCAAACTATCATAATCTATTTTATCACTCACTAAGCTAAGTCTTTTTAAAAATCTTTTTGTGTAAGCATCTATCACAAAGTATGGTTTGTTGAGTGCATAAAGTAGTATTGAATCAGCCGTTTCTTTTCCTACTCCTTTAATGCTTAATAAATCTTCTCTAGTAATGTCTTTGTGAGGTTTTTCTAAAAATAGTTTTGATACAGATTTTAATGTTTTTGCTTTTTGATTATAGAATCCGGCCGGTCTTATTAGTTCTTTTAAAAATTCTATATCTGAGCAGTAGACTTTTTCAAAATTCAGCATGTTATGTTTTATTAGATTTTCTATAGCCTTTTCAACATTTTTCCAAGAAGTGTTTTGCGTCAAAACAGCTCCAAAGGTTATTTCTACAATGCTATTTTGTCCTTCATGAACAGGCCACCAATTTTGATATCCGTACTTCTCAAAAAGCTTATTATACACATCTTTTAAAGTCATGTAAAAACTCAAGTATTCTTTGTGTAAAAAATCAGATCTTTTTAATATACTATACTATACATCGGGTTAGAAATTTAAGAGATTATGAGATCCTCTGCTTGGCTGCAAAAAGTGAGAAAGTGAGGGTTGATGAATGTTGAGGCAATTCATGAATTGCCAGTACACATCACACGTCGCCTATTACATACCCTGATGATTTTAATCCTGAAAATCTCCTGCTTAAAATTAATAAAGTCTGCCGATTTATCATTCAAGGTATTATAATATAATAGTTTTAAATCTTATTAGAAAGGAGGCTTTTTAAATGGCTGGACATAGCAGATGGCATAACATTAAAAACAAGAAAGCTAAAGCTGATGCTATAAAAGGAAGAATGTTCACAAAAGTTATTAAAGAGATTACCATTGCAGCAAGACTTGGTGGTGGAGACCCAGAAGCCAATCCAAGATTAAGAATCGCTATAGAAAAAGCTAAAGAAGTAAACATGCCTATGGAAAATGTTGAAAGGGCAATAAAAAGAGGAACAGGTGAGCTTGAAGGTGTTAATTACGAAGAGGTTCAGTATGAAGGCTATGGACCCGGTGGTGTTGCTATTGTTGTAGAGGCAACAACTGACAACAGAAACAGAACAACAGCAGAAATAAGACATATTTTTTCTAAATACGGCGGTAATCTTGGCTCCTCCGGTTGTGTATCTTTCTCATTTGAAGATAAAGGCATAATAAACGTTCCAAAAGATAAATACTCAGAGGATGAAATATTCGAAAAAGCTATTGAAGCAGGTGCGGAAGATGTAATCATGGATGACCCAGAATACTACGAGATAAGAACAGCTCCATCAGAATTGTATAAAGTCAGAGAAAACTTAGAAAAAATGGGTGTAGAGATAGCAAAAGCAGAGCTTACAAAAATACCAACTACCACTGTCCAAATAACTGACGAAGAGACGGCAACAAAACTTATGAAGCTTTTAGATGCTCTTGAAGATAATGATGATGTTCAAAAAGTTTATGCAAACTTTGATATTCCAGAATCTATACTTGAAAAATTAGAAGGCTAATGGAAAGAATATTATCAATAGACCCTTCTAGCAGTAAGACTGGATATGTTATTGCAAAGCTTGAAAAAGACGAAGCCTTGTCCCTTGATTATGGATTGATCGAATTAAAAAAAGAAAAACAGCCTTTAAAAAAATTATACCAAGCTCTTGAAGAAAAAATTTTAAAGTATACTATTGAAAAAATAATTCTTGAAACACCTTTTTACAGCATAAACGCCCAAACACTTATAAAGCTTGGAGAGGTTAGGGGCGTAATACTGTTACTGGCACAAAATTATAATATAAAAGTAGAAGAGTTTAGCCCGGCTGAAGTTAAAATCAGTATAACAGGATACGGAAGGTCTGGCAAAGAAGAGGTTTTAGAAATGGTCAATAAAATTTTTAATCTAAATATAAAAGATTACGACATTGCAGATGCATTTGCCATTTTACATTGCTATATGTTGAATAAAGTTGGAGTTTAAAGATGAAATTTTTATTTGGCTTATTTTTAATTTTTCTTGGCTTTTCTGTATCTTATAGTCAAACCTGCGAAGGAATGTTTAACGTCTATGACAGCTGTTTTGATATCAACAACTGTGATGATGGCTACAATTCAACCTTAAGCTTGGCTTTATCTACAGGATTATCTAAACCGGTGGCAGAAAAACTTGCGAGCATCTGCAAATCTGCATGCTTAAATAAAAAAGCAAATGTAAGAAAATTAAATAAAGATGAATTTTCTGAAACGTTTTGTACGAAAACTATTTCCAAAGAGGTTAAGAAAATTGAAAATCCTACTGGCAACAACAAATGAAGGCAAAGTCAGAGAGTTAAGACAACTTTTAAAAGATTTAGATATAGAAATTTTATCTTTAAAAGATATGGATAAAAAACTTGAAGTAGAAGAAGACAAAGAAACATTTCTTGAAAATGCAATCAAAAAAGCAACATCTTACGCAAAATTTTATAAATTACCGGTTATTGCAGAAGATTCAGGACTTGAAGTGGATGCTTTAAACGGACTGCCCGGTATATATTCAGCAAGATTTTTTGATATTGAATTTGGGAAAGAGGTTTTAAAAGAAATTCCAGAAAATCTATCAAAAGATGAGAAGAATAACTTAAAACTTTTAAGACTTCTTGAAAATCAAACAAACAGAAAAGCAAGATATAAAACAGCCCTTGTCTTTTATAATTTTGATTATGGTATTTGGACAGAGGGAGTTTGCGAAGGACAAATTGCCTATAAGCCTGAAGGAAATCAAGGATTTGGATACGACCCTATCTTTATACCGGAAGGTTATAACAAAACAATGGCACAGCTTACACCGGAAGAAAAAAACAAAATAAGTCATAGAGGAAAAGCAGTAAGTAAGCTTGTAGAAATTTTGAAAAAGGTTTTATAATGGGGCTTTCTGTACTAATCCTTACAAAAAATGAAGAAAAAAACATAGAAAGAGCCATTGAAAGCGTAAAACCTATCGCAGACGAGATAATCGTATTAGACAGTGGTTCAACGGATAACACGGTAGAAATTGCAAAAACTCTTGGTGCTAAAGTTTTTTTTAGAGAGTTTGATGATTTTCCATCTCAAAGAAATTATGGAGTAAGCTTATGTAGTAATGATTGGATTTTCGTTTTAGATGCAGATGAAGAAGTCTCCTTAGAGCTTAGAAAGAGCATATTAAATGCTATAAAAGAGGAAAGTTATACATGCTTTGAAGTTCCAAGAAGAACTTACTACTTAGGAAAATATTTAGACTATGTTTGGTATCCTGAGTATGTTATAAGGCTGTTTAAGAAAGAATATTTTAAGTATGAAGGAAAGCTGCATGAAAAGGTCGTATGCGAAGGAAAAGTAGGAAGGCTTAAAGGAGATTTGTATCATTACTCTTATAAAAGTCTGTACCATCAGTTTAAAAAAACCATAGACTACGCCCAAAAGATGGCTGAAATTTTATATCAAGAAGGAAAAAGATTTAAGTTTTATAATCTAATGTTAAATCCAATCATAATTTTTATAAAATTTTATTTCTTAAAACGTGGATTCTTGGAAGGCAAAAGAGGATTAATTATATCTTTTTCAGCTTTAATGTATGTATTTTTAAAATATGCATTTTTATATGAGCTTCAATTAAAGGAAAAATACAAAGATAAGCTTTGGTTGTAAGTGAGAAGTGAAAAATAATAGTATTGCTGTTCTAAGTTATGTGAAGAATTTTAAGTATTGGAAGTTATTAAGAATATAGGGTTAACCTTAAAGCCAGTTGCAAATTATTAAGATAGATTAATTAGACAAGGAAAAACTCCATGATTGAAGTAAACATAGAAAAAACCTTGATTGGCTCGCAAGGAAGGTTTTTATTAAAAGTAAATTTTACAATGAAAAAGTATGAATTTTTATCAATATTTGGAAAGTCAGGGTCAGGAAAAACTACACTTTTAAGAATGATAGCAGGTTTAGAAAAACCAGACAAAGGCTTAATCAAAGTAGATGATACTATCTATTTTGATAGTAAGAAAAAAATAAATCTACCTCCACAAAAAAGAAAGGTTGGAGTTGTATTTCAAAATTACGCACTTTTTCCAAACATGACAGTTTATGAAAATCTTGCCTTTGCAATGGAAAAGGAAGATAAACAAAAAATATTAAAAATGCTTGAAAAGATTGAATTATTAGAACTCAAAGACAGATATCCATCTACACTATCCGGCGGACAACAGCAGAGAGTAGCCTTAGCAAGAGCATTAATCAGAGATCCAGAAATATTGTTGTTAGATGAGCCACTTTCGGCATTAGACTATGAAATCAGATTAAAACTTCAAGATGAAATCAAAAAAATCCATAGAGATTATAAGCTTTCAACAATACTTATCTCTCATGATAAACCAGAAGTATTTAAATTAGCAGATAGAGTAATTTTATTAGAAAATGGAAAAGTTATAAAACAAGGAACACCAAGAGATGTTTTTATAGAAAAAGAGATATCCGGAAAATTTTCTTTTTTTGGAATTGTGATAGATATAAAATCTAGCGATTTAGCCAAAATATTGACAGTTGATATTAACGGAAATTTGGTTGAAGTTGTATATACGAATAAAGAAGATATCTCTATCGGAGATGAAGTTTTAATATCAGCTAAAGCTTTTAGTCCGATTGTTAAAAAAATAAAAAATGACCCCGACGGGATTCGAACCCGTGTCGCCGGCGTGAAAGGCCGGTGTCCTAGGCCAGGCTAGACGACGGGGCCATCATTTTTTAGTGAGTCGCCTGGGAATCGAACCCAGGACCACCGGTTTAAAAGACCGGTGCTCTGCCGACTGAGCTAGCGACTCATCCGTATTCAAAAATCAGATTAATATTATAGCATAAAATTAAAATTGTTGCAAGTTTTTGTATAAGTCATACCGGTGTGGGAAAATTTAAAATAAAAAATGAAAACTATGATACCATTTTGTTGCTTGCTGAAAAAGCTCCTTAGCAGTGTCATTCTGAACGAAGTGAAGAATCTCTGTGCTTTTAACTCTCGCTTCTCACTTTCTCACCCTCTTTAAAAGAGGAGATCCTTCAGCCTTCGGCTTCAGGATGGCAAGAAAAGGTAAAGTTGCAAAAATTTTAGAACACTCTCAGTTTTTTGTGTTTGCATAAAGAAGCAAGAATTTACAATATGTTAATTCAAAACATCAGAATAGTATGCCGAAGGCGGGAGTCGAACCCGCACGCCCTTGCGGGCGGGGGATTTTGAGTCCCCTGCGTCTGCCAATTCCGCCACTTCGGCAAATATGAAGAAAGTGGTTATGATTCAATAAAATTAGTCTTACGCTACCGGTCAAAACGTTGCTTTATATTATACTACTTTTTAGGGATAAGAGTAAACATCATATTTTTACCTTCCTTGACCGGTGGCTTTTCTACAACTGCTATATCAGAAACATCTTCTATGATTCTTTGGGCAAGTTTATCTCCAAGCTCTGGATGAACGTTTTCTCTGCCTCTAAACCATATCCAAACTCTTACTTTATCTCCATCTTGTATAAAATCTCTAATATGTTTTATCTTTGTTTCATAGTCGTGCTTTTCTATGTTTAACTTAAATTTCATTTCTTTAACATCCTGGACGTGTTGCTTTTTCTTTGCTTCTTTTTCTTTTTTCTTCTGTTCAAATTTATACTTGCCATAATCCATGATTTTACATACCGGCGGATTTGCGTTTGGAGATACTTCCACTAAATCCAGATTTTTTTCTCTTGCTAATCTTAATGCCTCTTCAATTGGAACTACTCCCAAGTTTTTACCTTCGTCGTCAATTAGCCTTACTTCTTTAACTCTGATTTGATTGTTAATTCTTAACTCTTGAATGACTAAAACCTCCTATGGTTTATTTTAAAATTTTTTTCTAAGATTGAATGTTTTCTAAACTCCTCATTTTCCTCCGGAAAATCAATTCTGTAATGAACACCTCTGCTTTCTTCTCTTTTCAAAGCTGCTTCGCATATACCTTTTCCAAGAATTATTAAATCTTTGAGATATCTAACATTACAGAATTTATCTATTGAATTATATAGATTTTCTAAGTCTAAAATAGCACTTTCTAAACTTTCTTTGCTTCTAATTAACCCTGCCTTTTCCCACATGATAGTTTTTATATTCTTTAAAACTTCGGCCCTTTCTTCTTTGTTTAACTGTTCTTTCGTTTGTGTTTCATTTTTAATATCTACATTTAATATATTAGCATAAATATTGTGTAAATACACAGTATATGCTGTTTTATATCCTGATACTATGCACTCCAAAAGTGAATTGCTTGCAAGCCTGTTTGCTCCATGAACGCCTGTTGACGAAGTTTCACCAACTGCAAAAAGTCCTTTTATATCCGTTTTTCCGTTTAAATCTGCTTTTATGCCACCTATCGTATAATGGGCAGATGGACTTACCGATATTCTTGTCTCGTTTTCAAGTCCAAATTCTTTTAGCATACTATAAACATTAGGAAATCTTTCTTTAAAGTCAATACCTTTTTCTAATAAAGGTTTTATGTCTAAAAATACTTTATGCCCTTCTTGGTATTTTTTAAATATTGCCTTAGCTACTTCGTCTCTTGGTTTCAGCTCATCGATAAATCTTTCCCCGTTTTCATCAACAAGTATAGCACCTTCTCCTCTTACTGCTTCTGATATAAGCCATCCTGGTTTTCCTTCTAAGTAAATAGCTGTTGGATGGAACTGAACAAACTCTAAATCCATAAGCTCACAGCCCGCCCTATAAGCAACAGAGATTGTATCTCCTGCCACATTGTAAGCAGAGGTATTTCGTAAATATATTGCACTATAGCCACCTGTTGCTAAAACGATAGATTTAGACCTTATCACTTTTTGATTATTTCCATCTGATAGGATAATTCCTACGTATCTATCTTCATCTGTTAAAATCTCTTCTAAATAATGGCCATCTGCTAAGTTTACTTTATCTTTTACATACGACAGCAGAGTTTTTCCTATCTCGTAACCTGTTTTGTCTTTTGAGTGTAAGACTCTATTTCTTGAATGTGCCCCTTCTCTTGTAAGTTTAATAAAACCTTTTTCATCTCTATCAAAATTTACACCAATATTGATTAAATCTATGACCCTTTCTAATCCTTCTTCAACAAGCAGTCTAACGTTTCTTTCTATGCATAGGCCTTTACCTGCTTTTAATGTATCTTCATAGTGTAATTCTGTAGAATCTTCCGGAGAGATTGCAGCGGCTATTCCACCCTGAGCTAAGAAAGAGTTTGATATACCCGGCTTTTTCTTTGTTATGAGTAGTGGTTTTATACCAAGCTGCAAGAGATAATAAGCGGTAGAAATGCCAGCAAGTCCAGTTCCAACAATAATCGTATCAACCCTTTCTTCCGATAATTCTTTTGTATTAAAACAGGTTAAATATCTATTAAACTGCATGTACTTTTAAATTATTTATAATTTCTAAAATTGCTGCATCTAATTTTTTAGGACTATGTCTTGCATAGTTTCCTTCATCTAATAAATCTTTTGCATAAACTGTTAGCCCCATTCTTGATAGATTTCCAACATCTGCCACGACAGGCTCTGAATTTTCTTTTAAATATCTTTTAAGAACTTCATCCGGTGGAATGGTTGTATTTAGCAGTACTGCATTTAAAAATGATGCTTCTTCATCGCCAGCTACTATTTTGTTTAGTACTTTTACATGGTCTGAAGCTGTAAAGCCATCTGTTTCCCCATACTGTGTCATGACGTTGCATATGTAAAGCTTGAAAGCTTTTGAGTTTAATATGGCATCTCTTATATCTTTTATAAGCAAGTTAGGAATTATACTTGTAAACAAGCTACCCGGTCCAAGTATTATCATATCTGCATCTAATATACTATCCACAGCTTTTTGTGGAGCTCTTACATCCTCCGGCTCAAGCCATATTCTTTTTATCTTTGCGATTAATTTTCTACCGTACTGGGTAATTTCAACCTCACCTTTAATAATGTTTCCATCTGTAAATTCTGCTACCAAATTTACCATGGAATCTGTAGATGGAATTATATGACCTTTAATTTTTAAGATTTTGGATGTTATTTCTATAGCTTCTAAAAAATCTCCTGTAATTTTTGTCAAAACAGTCAAAAATAAATTTCCAAAGCTATGACCTTTTAGACCTTCCCCTTCTTCAAATCTATACTGCATTACTTTTGTTAGTATATCCTCATCTTCAGCCAAAGCTGTAATACAGTTTCTAACATCCCCGGGAGCAGGTATGTTAAGCTCTTTTCTCAAAATCCCGGTGCTTCCGCCATTATCAGAAACTGTAACTATAGCTGTTAAATCCTGTATTATGTCCGGGACAAAATACTTTAATCCTCTTAAAAGTGTGCTTAATCCAGTTCCCCCACCAATTGCTACAACTTTCACGATAACTTTCTCCCAAAGAATTTTAAAATTTTTTCCTTATTTGGCTTTTCTATTATACCTTTTTCTGTTATTATAGCTGTAATATTATCTGCAGGTGTTATGTCAAATGAGTAGTTTAATGCGTGCGACTGCTGCGGTGCAACTTTACAGCAATGACAGTTTTTTACTTCATCTTCATTTCTTTCTTCAATTGGTATTTCATCTCCAGATTCTAAATTAAAATCAAGGCTAGAGCTTGGAGCTGCAACATAGAATGGAATATTGTGATGTTTTGCAAGAATTGAAAGGCTATAAGTTCCTATTTTATTTGCTACATCACCGTTTAATGTTATTCTATCGGCACCAACTACGATTACATCTATCATTCCTTTTTTCATTAAAAAGCCGGCTGATGAGTCTGTAATTATATAATGAGGTATTCCCTCCCGCAAAAGCTCCCAAGCGGTCAATCTTGAACCTTGTAGATAAGGTCTTGTTTCATCTACGTAAACGGTTATATCTTTGTCATTTTCAAATGCTGACCTTATGATCCCAAGAGCTGTTCCCCATCCGGCAGTTGCTAATGCACCTGTATTGCAGTGGGTTAAAATATTTGCTTTCTTTGGAATTAAAACCTCTCCGTATCCACCAATTGACCTGTTTGCGTGGTAATCTTCTACTTCTATTCTCTTTGCCTCTTTTAAAAGCAGGTTTAAATCATTTCCGTATTTTTCATAGATAGATTTCATTCTATCAAGAGCCCAAAACAGATTTACTGCTGTTGGTCTTGTCTGTTTTAATCTTTCATAAACTTGAATGTAATCAATGCCTTCTTTTATTCCTGTATAAAATCCATATGCTCCAACTATTCCAATTAACGGAGCACCTCTGACAATCATATCTTTTATTGCTTTTTCATAGTCCGCTAAGGTTTCAAGCTTTTCCCATACTAACTCGTGTGGAAGTTTTAACTGATTTATTACATATAAAACATCATCTTTAAGTTCTAACGGCTTTATATCTTTTAGCTTTCTCACTCAGCTTCTCCAACAACATCGTATTTATCGATAGTATCTTTTATTCTTACTTTTATAATATCTCCAACATTAACAGGTTCTGTTGTTTCTACATATACAGCGCCGTCTATCTCAAAGGCACTTCTATAACTTCTTCCTATTGGCAGAGTTTCCCATTCTTCTGAAAATCCATCAATTATTATATCTAATTCTTTTCCTATCAAGCTTTTATTTTTCTGTTCTGTGATGTTTTCTTGCAGTGCCGAAATTTCGTTTAATCTTCTGATTTTTTCTTTTTTTGGGATTTTATCTTTATGCTTTTGGTAAGCAGGTGTTCCTTCTTCATGGGAATATACAAAAACACCAAGCCAATCAAACTGAGCTTCTTGTATAAAATTTTTCATGTTTTCAAAATCCTCTTCTGTCTCCGTAGGATAGCCTACAATAACAGAGCTTCTGATTGTCATATCCGGCGTGTATTTTTCTTTCCATTCAAGGATTTGATAAAGTTTTTTCTTCCTATATCCTCTCATCATATCTTTTAAGATTTTATCTTCTGAGTGTTGAATTGGCATTTCTATATAATGAAGAATTTTTTCACTGCCTTTTATGAACTTAAAGAAATCCTCATCTACTGTTGATGGATAAAGATAGTAAAGCCTTATCCATTTTATGCCATCTATTTTTTCAAGATGCTGCAAAAGTTCAAACAGCATCGGTTTTCCGTATAAATCATATCCGTAGTAGCTTGTATCTTGAGATACAATGTTTAACTCTTTAACGCCTAAATTTGCAAGATATTTTGCTTCTTCTACCAATGCTTCTATTGGCTTACTTCTATGTTTTCCTCTGATGTTTGGAATGGCACAAAAACTACATGTATGGTCGCATCCTTCAGAGATTTTTAGGTAGGCTGTATGTTTTGGAGTCGATATTATTCTTTTTGTGTTTTCTTTGGGTTTTATGTCAAATAATACTGGAATTTGAGATTGATTTTTTAGGTCAATGAAGTAGTCTACTTCCGGAATTTCTTTTTCAAGCTCTTGTTTATAACGCTCTACCAAACAGCCTGTAACGATTATTTTTTTGTTTGAATTTTGTTTTAGCTTGACAGCTTCTAAGATTGTTTCAATAGATTCTTCTTTGGCAGGCTCAATAAATCCACATGTATTTATCAATATAACATCCGCTTCTTCCGGATTGGCTGTAAAGCTTATATTTTCTTGGTTTAACTTTCCAATTAAAACTTCTGTATCTACAAGATTCTTAGGACAGCCTAAGCTTATAAAATTTATCTTTAAGTTTTTCACATAAGCCTCTATTTTAAATTTGATTTGAATAAGATAACCTTTTTGACTAAAAATTTCAAGATGGAATGCTGGAGAGTGTTCCAAAATTTTTATGAGTTTACCTTGTCCGTCATCCTGAGGCTGTAAGCCGAAGGATCTCCTTTTTTAAAAAGGTGAGAAAGTGAATAAGTGAGATGTAAAAGAACGGAAATTCTTCGCCGGCTGAAGAATGACACTATTTGATCTTTTTTGTCATCCTGAACGAAGTGAAGGATCTCATTTTTTAATGTTTTTTGAAAAGAAAGAAAAAGAGGAGATTCTTCGCTTCACTCAGAATGACAGTGTGGATTTAACGTCTCACATCTCACTTCTCACGCCTCACTTTACATAACCCACACGGTTCAGATGTAACTAAATAGATAAACATAACACCGATCTCATAATACTGCCTTTATAACCCACACGGTTCAGATGTAACTTTTAATGGGTCAACCTACTTCAAAAGGAAGACCAACTTTATAACCCACACGGTTCAGATGTAACGTGAATAGATGAGTGAAGTGTGATGAGTAAAAAGTACTTTATAACCCACACGGTTCAGATGTAACAGTGCTAATTTCAATATTCCAGCCAACAACTTTAAACCTTTATAACCCACACGGTTCAGATGTAACAAACTAAAAATTAATACATAAGAAAGATTAAAATTACTTTATAACCCACACGGTTCAGATGTAACACAGGTTGCTAAAGTTAGAAGAAAAGATGAAAAAGACTTTTATAACCCACACGGTTCAGATGTAACTTATAGGAGGTTTTAGCTATGAAGACTTTACTTGAGTTTTATAACCCACACGGTTCAGATGTAACTGCTCAAATTTATGTTCTTCTCTGTTGTATGTTTCAATTTTATAACCCACACGGTTCAGATGTAACCATGCTTTCAACTGAAGAGTTTGTTAATTTAAAAACTTTTATAACCCACACGGTTCAGATGTAACGAAATATTTAAAAATAATTCTATATATGAGTTAAAAGTTTTATAACCCACACGGTTCAGATGTAACCGGCTTTAACAATGAATACTATCTTAGCTTTTGCTATTTTATAACCCACACGGTTCAGATGTAACAGATAGAGCCAAGAAGAAAACCACCTATTAAAAAGATTTTATAACCCACACGGTTCAGATGTAACTATATTGTTAATAATAATATACATCAAATTTTTTAAATTTTATAACCCACACGGTTCAGATGTAACTAACAACTCTCTAATCAATCCTACGCTATCAAGTATTTTTATAACCCACACGGTTCAGATGTAACACAGGTTGCTAAAGTTAGAAGAAAAGATGAAAAAGACTTTTATAACCCACACGGTTCAGATGTAACTTATAGGAGGTTTTAGCTATGAAGACTTTACTTGAGTTTTATAACCCACACGGTTCAGATGTAACACATTCCAACATTTAAAAACAATACCTTTCTTACACTTTTATAACCCACACGGTTCAGATGTAACCCGTTAAATTTTTAATCAAAAATAAAATCGCTTATACCTTACTCTATCAATATTCTGATAACTATTATACCAAATTTTTAAGAAATCGGCAAGTTGAAGTTTTTTTCCGCAAACCTCGATATACAGAAAATATATTATTATATTTTATCCTTTAACTACCCATCACAAGCCGACTTCCAAAAACCCCAAACTCAGAAAGGGGCGGAAAATATCACTCCTTAACTTCCCGATCTGAAAAAATTATAAAATAAAAAATTATAAATTCTCAAAAACTTAAAAATTAAAAAATTCAAAATCAAAAAGCTAAATTCATTAAACACTTACAATTACTTTTTAAAAAATCCCTTTCAAACCATTACTACACAAGCTTAAATCAAACATCAAAAAATAAAATCACATTACCAATACCTTAGCTTCACTGACTCTTAAGTCATCTCACCAAGAAATCAAGCAATCAGATAAAAATAACTAAGATATTGATTAACAAACTTTCAACGTCTCGCTTCTCACGTCTCACGTTCTCACGTAAAATTAGCTTGTGCGGGTTTACCTATTCAATTGCCAAGGTTCAGTTAAAAATTAAAAATCATGTAATAAGTATATCAAAAAAATCTTTAACCTGTCAAGCAGAAATTGAGAGTGTTTTAAAAATCCACACTGTCATTCTGCAGCCGGCGAAGAATCTCATGTTTTTTCTTTTCAAGTCAAAAATCAAAAAAGAGATACTTCGGACTTCGTCCTCAGTATGACAAGGAAAGGCAAATTTACAAAAATTTTTACAGCACCCTCAGCAGAAATTTAAATAAAATTATCAGATGGATTTTTGTCTTTGCCGATGATCTTTTTTCTTATACTCTTTTCAAAATCAGTCATGTAAACATACAAACTGTCTTCCCTTTTATCAATCACTTCACTAACTTCCGCCAAGCACTTTTCTAAATTTCCATAGCTAATATTACCTTCAAAAACAGAATACTGAACCCAATTTAAATACTTTCTCAAAACCTTTCTTGCCTTGTTAAGTCTTCCATCGTCTGTAATATCGTAGCAAATAATCACAAACATCTTACCACCAAGCCTTTAATGGTTTATAGTCCTCTTCATCAAGCAGATGCTTAATCAACTTATAACATTCAAGCCTTATTAATGTTCTATAACTTACATTTCTCTGTAATGTTTTATGCTTAATCGTTGTTTCTAGCTTATCCTCTAAATATTTTAAAAAAATCTTTCTTCCTTCATCGTTTAGATAGCTAAAATTCAAATCCTGATTAAAATGAGAAAGATTTATCGTTTCATAGTTTAGAAGATTAAAAATCACCGTATCCACTATTAACGGTTTAAAGATTTCTGATATATCTAAGCTTAAAGAGAATCTTCTTTCTGATGGTTCGTGTAAGTAGCTAATGGTTGGCTCTAAATGTGTTTTATAAATCTCTGATAATATAACACTGTACAATACAGAGTTGCCAAAGGAAATTAAAGCGTTGATAGGATTGGTTGGTGGGTTGTACTCTCTTTTATCTATCTTAAAGTCCTGATTTTTTATGATTTTATTAAATGCTTGGTAATAAATATTTCTAATATTTCCTTCAACCGCCATGACCTCTTCTATTGTGTTTGCATCGGGCAATTGCTTTAAAAATTCATTGATTTTTTCAACCTCTTCTTCTGCTTGATTGGTTTTTAGATTTCTAAGGATATGATAAACTCCTCCTTCTATAAAACTTTTTGCCAAGTACAGACGTTTGCTATAATCTGTGTAATGACTCACTTGACTTACAAGCAAAATTCCTGAGACATTTTTCTTTTTTGGTAAAAATGATCCTGAATAGTAGCCATAATAGTTAAATATATGAACAGGGATATCGTTTTGTGCTAAGTAGTTTAAAACTTTTGTGTTTAAATCCACTTCTCCAAAAATGTAAATACTGTCTATATCGTTTATTGGAATTATTTTTCTTTCTTTTTCACTGATTTCAAAAAATATTGTATTTTCTTTTCTTTTTAGCCTTCCACTGTTGTTTATATAATACCTTCTTGACATATAAAAAACCTCTCATGCAAAGCAAAATTCAAAGTATGAACATTTTTTGCAGTAAGGAAGTTTTTCTAATTTTGGTGGATTAGGCTGATTGATGATTTTTTCTATATCTTTTAAAGATTCTAAAAGCTCTTGCTCCAACTGTTTTGTTAGATAAACTTCTTTCTTCTTTTTCTGCTTTGGATAGTTTATAAGTCCAACTTTTTCAATTCCGAGCTGTTTTAAAACGTACAGATAGTATACAACCTGCATTGTATCTGCTTTTTCCATTTTATCAGAAGATTTAACCTCTCTTATGTAATCATCATCAACGATATCAATCGATATTAACTCTTGAATTAAAATATCCCTCTCTTTTTCTGATTTATAATAATTTTCATGAAGTATTTGACCAAGAATGATTTTATCATTGTTTTTCTCAAAGTTAAGATTTTTAGAAAAAAGCCATAATTTTCTTTTGCATATGTAGTAATAATTTACCTTTAAGCCTGTGATTCTTATCTCTTTTAGAGTTTCTAAATCCATTTACAGAATTTCTCCAATCTCTTTATAGTCTTTATCTAAAAGATTGAAGCCAAGTTTATCATCGTATGGAATGTCTGAAATGAGAATTTCTTTGTATGGAATTATGTTTTTTATTCTGTAAAACTGTGCTGACACTGTAAAATCGTTTAACTCTTGCATAGCTTTTATTCTTTCTATTTTGTCTTTTTGATTAATCTTTTCTAAAAGAGTGTTTATTTTTTCTTGATTTTTATCAAAAATCACTTTTGGAATGACTGATAAGTTCATAATATCTCTAAATATATCCTGTGCTTCTTTTTTACTATCTGCCATAAAGCCATAGTCTAAAAGCTTTATATTTTTATCAAATTTTTTGTAAAAGTTTGTGTTTTCAATTCTTTTTAGGTCAAAAACAGTGCTGACAATCTCTTGCTTTATCTCTTCTGTAAGAATTTTTTCATCGTATTTTTCAAGTTCTTTGAGAGTATAATCTACAATCTCTTTGTCATAAACTTTACCTTTGCCTGATGGTTCTTTTGTGCAGATGATTATGTTTGGTTGGTTGTCTGGAGTGATAGTTCTTCCTGTTTTTCTGTAAACTCTTCCCATTCTCTGTATAAGGCTGTCGGCTGTAGAAAGTTCGGTAATTAATAAATCATAATCAATGTCTAAGGATGCCTCTACTATCTGAGTAGAAATCCAAATCACCGGCTCGGTTGTGTTTTGTATCTGCATTTCTTTTTCTCTTTTTGTCTTTTGAATGTATAGAGAGTGTAAAAGATGAAATTGTATCGGCTGTTTTAGATTTTCTAAGGCTTTGTAAACTTCCTGTGCCTTTCTTACTGTGTTTGTAAGTATTAATACTTTTTTGCCTTTTTGGTATTCTTTTATGGCAAAATCTACCATCTCATCAACTGTTTTGTCTACAAGCTTGATCTTGTGTTTTTTCTCTGGATTAAATACCGGCTCTAATATCTCTGCTTTGTCTTTTAGATACTCTTTTATGAACGGATGCATTGTTGCTGTCATTAAGCAAAATTTTCCGCCAAGATTATATATTTCTTCAAGTCCTTTTAAAATTACCGCCAAAGTGTCGGGAGAATAGCCTTGTGGTTCATCTACGATTACTTTTGAGTAGGTAAGTGTTGCGTATATTTTTTCAAAGCCTGAATACTTAAGCGTTGCTAAGAATATCTGGTCTGCTGTTGAAACCGTGATTGGCATAGATAACTGTCTTACTGATTGGACTTGATTTATCAAAACTTCTATTCCGTTGTCTTCTAAGTTTTTAAATTGATTAAGATAAAAATCTGTTGTATTGGCATGGAGAATTCCTACATTATCTTTTCCAAAAATGTTTGATATTCTTTCATACATTGAATTTACAGAGACACGAACAGGTAAAGTATAGAAAGCTTTATCTCCTGCTACCCAATTTAAAGCAAATTCGGTTTTTCCCATACCTGTTGATGCTGTTAAAATAACAGATTTATCTTTATAATCTAAAGCTTTTTTCTGAAAGTCTTTCAGCTTATTAATGCCCTTTTTTGAAAGTCCTTTGATAAATATGCTTTGATAATCTTCTATTAAACCCTTTTCTACTTCTACATCTGCACTTGCTGCATGGTCTAACCTGTGAAGTAAGCCCTTTAAAAGAATTGTTTTTTTATCTTTTAGAAAATTTTCATTTCTTAAAATCTGCTTTTTAAATTCTAATGCAGAACGTAATCCGTCAATCAGTTTTGATTTATCAATGTTTAGCTGAGTAATTTCATAGATTTTTAGCTTTTCTAATATCCAATCTTTTAGGTCATTTTCTACTCTGACGGCAAAATCTTCTAAAATCGGCTTTGATTTGTTAATATCTGTATCATATCTGTCATGGTGGTATGCTACAGCATACTGTATTTTTCTGAATAAGTCTATATTGTCTTTGAAATGCTTTCTAAGAAAGTAAAAAATTACTGCAGATAGAAGATTGTGAGGTATTTCTTGCTTTGGTTGTGGTTTTTGCTTTGCTATCTTTGCTTGAAATTCTTTTGATGCTTTTCCAATATCATGAAATAAGCAAGCTAAATAAACGGCTTTTTCTGTTTCTTTGTCTAATTGAATGTATTTTTTTAAAATCTCAAAGTTCTCTAAAAGCTTTTCTGTGTGTTCTTGTAGTGTTTGTTGGTTATTTCCTGATAATTTGGCTATATACTGATTCATGTTAATCTCCGATTAAATCAACAACTTTATCCTCTTCTTTATCATATAGAATGCTTCCAATTTCTAAATTTTTATTATCAACATACACAACGTCCTTTTTCTTAAAAAATCTTATGCCGTTTTTACTTTCGTAGTAAAAATTCATTCTGTAGTTTATTCCATTTACTTCAAGCTCTTTTGCTTTTTCTTTTGAAAAATAGATTCCGTTTTCTAATGGATAGCTGTCTTCAAACAAATCCCTTTCTATAAGCTCTACTATATCTGCCGAGTCAACCCTTACAAGGTCTTCTTTTCTTCCAAGTGATGGATACTCAAGATTTAAAAGATTCTCTCTAAACTTTTCTAAATACTCTAATTTAGACTCTATATAGATTGTAAGCTCAACTGCGTAAAGATTAGATACGTATATTGGAGATTTTAAAAGTGGCTTGTTAAAACCTTCTATGATAATTCCTTTGTTTTCTGAGTCTTTTCTACCAAATTTGTACATACTTTGCATGTCAAGAACAACAGATTTAAACTTTCCTTGAATGCCGTATCTTGCGGGCATATACTCTTTTGCCTCTACTACATTATGAAAAAATCCTTTTACAGTTGATAGCGGCGGGAGAGGATAGGTCTCCCAAAATCCATACGTTATTGGTTTTCTATAACATGCAAACTCTTGATATAGCCTTACTCTTAAAATGCTCATAATTTAACTCCTATAAACAACGTTTCACGTCTCACGTCTCACGTTATAGTGCTGATTTACCTTAGACTTCAACTCTTCAAAGAAATCGCTAATAGTTTTTCCATTTAGATTTTGTATAATATAGTCTTCATTTGCCCAAAAGCCCTCTACAAGCCCGCAAGAAGTATAATCTTTTACAGAATTACCATTTAGCTTTAAGCTAAGAACAGATTCTATTTCTTTTGTGTTTAAGCTGTACTTTCTTTGATTTCTATCGTAGTTTACTTTTATCCTTCCAAGGAAGAATGGATTTTTAACAGGATAAAGTCCACCAATTACAAACAACGGACTTAAATTTTCTGTCCTTCCTTTAATCTCTCTATCTAAGATTTTTAAAGCATCAAGAACCATATTTACTCTTCTTGCTTTTTCAGTGCCATCTAATTCTATACCATCGTTTGGGTCTACTCCTACCCTGTCTAAATCTATTGCTACTGTATAGGTATACAAAGAACTGTGAACTTCAAACTGAAATGGATTAGGGTCTGTTTTTGCTCTTTTTGCAAAGTCATGATTAGCTCCAAACTCTACATCAAAAGCCATTGGAGATAATGATATAGCAGGAGAAAATCTAACAACCGCTGACCTTGTCAAAGAACCCTTACCTTTATCAGTTTTCATATAACCAAATAGGTCAACTTCTACATAATCTTTTATGTTTGCTGTTGGTTTAAACTGGATTGTTCCTTTTTCATCTGATAACGGAACTTCTTTATCAGCATCTACGTTAAAAAGCTCTCTTAATTTTCTGAAGACCTCGTACCTTAAAGCCTGTCTTGACATATAGGTATATACTTCACCATCTCTTGTAAGTTTTTTTAGCTCTGAAATGTTTCCTATAGATTCACCATAGTTTAAGCTTGAAGCTTCAAAGATTACTGTTAAAGTTAAACCTTTCATTGGTTTTCCTCCTGTAATTTATTTTCTTTTCCAAGTAGTCCATTTAAAAAGCTGTATCCAAGGAGATAAAAGTTATCTTTATCCTGCAGTGCCTTTATTAACAAACTTGGAACTTCCAAATCATAAGCCATGTGAACTCTCATCATCACATCCATAAACTGGTTTACATCTCCAATCTTTAAAGCATTTAAAAGCTTATATGCTATAGATTGGATTTTGTTTTCTGCATCTCCATCTTTTAGCCTTTCAAGAAGATTTTTCCCTTGCATGTACATAGCCCATAAACTTTTTTCTTCTAAGCCCATCTCTTTACCTCCAACTTTTTGTTTATAAAGAAGATACATAATTATTAACCTTTGTAAATTATAATTACTGACATAAGCTTTATCTTGTGTAGCACTTTTAAAGATTTTATATAAAAGCCCATAGTTTAAATCTTTCTTCAAAATCAAGTTTAAAAACTCGGTGAGAATATAGACTCTTGTTTTATTTTTATCTGGTAGTATAAAAAATGATTTTGACAATAACTTAAGATTTTCATGATTTTCTTCTATAAATTCAGCAGTTTTATAATCGATGTTAAAGCTAAAAACTTTTGGAAGTGTTTCCTTTAATTCTGTTTCTAAGAAGTTTATATTTGACAAGGTGTATTTAGCTTGCGATTTTTTTATTCTTAATAAGTACTCGGTAAAGAAGTCTACAAATGGATTTTCAGGAGATTTTTCTATCTCTTCTTTAAACAAGTTGTTTGCAAGCATCAAAGATTCAACAGAATCATCTAAATTTACAAAGTAATATTTTCCATTTAACTCTGTAAGTCCTGCAAAATAGCAAAAGTAAACAATTTCACAGATATCACAGGATGGCAGTTTTGTATTGAAATTCCAAGCAAAGTTAACTGCGTCTTTATTTAATCCAAATATCGGCGAAAATCCTGTATCATAATTTGTGTCTTTTTTTGCCGGTCTTTCTCCACAGATTACGCAAGTGAATTTTTTATCTTTTTGATTGTTATCCGTTTTTAAAGGCTCTTCAAAGTCTTCATAAAATTTCTTTTTTCTATCTTTTGTTATAGTTTTATTTAAAAAGCTTTTTTGACCGTTAAAACTCCTTAAAAATATCTGAACGTCGCTTTCTACAAACTCCTCCTTGTCCTGCTCCAAAATTCTTATTGCTTTTTCAATCAGATGTTTAAGTTCTTGAGAGTTTTTAGCTTTTATATCTCCAAGTTTATTTTTTAAAAGTGTAAAACCGTTGACTTCTTCTTTGAAGTCTTTATAGACATCTTTAAATGTTCCATCATTTAGATTTTCAAGCAATTCTCTAAATCTTTTTAATTTTCTATCGTACCTGCCATAGAGATTAAAAGCATAATCAAAAAACCTATCGGTAAAGCCATCAAAAATTTTTCTGTCAATCTCTATATAGTTATCTCCAATTTTTAAAAGATTTTCGTCTTTTGAAATTAATTTTTTATCTTTTACATCCCAAAGATGGTTATTAATTCTTAGAAATCCTACGATACCTGCATTGTAAAGCCAATCGCCAAGGTATATACGTGAGACGTGAGAGGTGAGAGGTGAAACGTGAGAATCTTTTCTATTAAAGAGTTCCATAGTTCTACTCCTTACTTACTATTCATTTTATTTTTCAAAGTTCGTATTAAATTTATCAACTGAGCCTTTATTTTCTCTAAATCTTCAAATATACTTAAATCTTTTAGATAGCCTAATTCTCTTGATATTATAAGTTGTGTCTCTAATTCTGCAGTAGATCCTAATGCAAAATAAAGAAATTGTATAAACTCTTTTGTGCTATTCCTTGCCGACCCTTCAGCAATATTGCTTGGAATAGATATAGCACTTTTTCTTATCTGCGATGTTAAACAATATATCTCTTCTTTTGGAAAGCTTGATGTTACTATATAAACTTTCTCAACCAATTCAATCCCGTTTTTCCATACATCCAAATCTTTGTGCGTTTTCATATTACACCTCCTTTTACGTGAGACGTGAAAAGTTGAACATGAAACGTCAAAAAACCTTTTCTAACTAATTATTTACGTCTCACGTCTCACGTTAAACGTTTCACGTACTAACCATACCGAATCCCTGTCCTGTTCTATTTCCAAGTCCTATTTGGTAAATTGTCTGTAAATCCTCAGGATGACCTTTTAATCGAAAAATTCCGCTGTTTCCTGTGATATACATGATTGGCTTCCCTGTTTTTTCTCTAAAACCTCTTAACGTGTGCTTAATCACTTCTTTTTTCATCTTTATAGGATAGAATTCAAGCGGCTGTTTTAAGCCTCTGTTGTCAAGCTTTCTAAAAATTCTTTCCATTACGTTGTTTAGTTCGGTTTGAAAGTTTTCATCGCTAAAAACCACAGGTCTATCATCTTTTGTTTCAATAATAAACGGTGCATTGGTTTTAAATATAATTTCATCATTGAAAATAATTTTTTCTCTTAGTATTACAGGCTTTCCAACTTGCCAATAGATGTTATCAAACTTATTAAAATCAAAAATTTTTATCTTTTTCATACCATTAAAAAGATTTATTAAAAACTGATAATCGTTTGATGAAATATACAAAAATACAGGTCTATCTTGGTAAAAGACTTTATCTTTGATTTTAAATTTTTCATCAAGAGAAATTTCTTCTTCTTTTGGATTAGTTCTATCAAAAACAAGATTAAAGGTATAAGCCTTTGGCATTCTTACGCTATACATACTTTCTTTATAATCTTTGTCTGCTTGTGCCAAAGCTTCTTTTATGAAAGCTAAAACCCTCTGCCTGAAAATAATTGGAACTTTTTCTGTAGTTATAGGAATTTTTACCCTCATCAATTTCTAACTCCTTTTTATTTTTCTATTTATTATAAACCTGCTATTTAAAGATTTCTGACAAAAACACTACATAAAACTCATTAGAAAGAAAATGTAAAACTATGGCTAAAGAAAAAGATTTTGTTTTTTGATACACAAAGCCGTAAAATAACGATGGAAAAAACGTTAAAATTGAGTGTAGGTCTTGGTAGATGATTATATGGGGGATGGTAAAAAGTATAGAAGTTAAAAGATTAGAAAAATAACTTAGTAAATAAACTCTAAAGAAAAGCTCTTCTGAAAAAGCTACAAACAGATTGTTTAATGCTTGAAGTGGTTCATGGATAAATAAAAATGGTAGTATAAAAATTATTGATAAATCATACTTTATCGAGTAAGAAAAAACAGACTTAAAATCAATAAAAAGAATCGGGGAAAGTACAACAAAATATACAAAGTATGGAAGATTGGTAATTTTATAAATTGCCGTGCTTATGATTAAAGCTATGTATAAAAAAATGGGAATTAATTTATTATTCATCATAAAATAGCAAATTTTGCTGTTTTATAATATTATATGATATGTGCTTTGTAGGAGTGAGAAATTCAAAAGATTTTTAAAGATCTTAGCTGCGGATGTTAAAAGTAAGAAAATGAGAGGTTGATGGATGTTGGGGGGCAGTTCATGAACTGCCCTTACTTAAGAAGAGTAAAAGGTGAGAAGTTAGATGTCTATTTAATCTGCTGTCTATCACTCTTTTTTTATTCTGATAGCTTCAGTCCAAAGGATATCTTTTTTAATTTTATCAAAATTTCAATTTCTCACATTACGTTCGTTTCTTCTACATTATTTAATTGTATTTCCTTAGGTGCGGTGAAGAATGCAATTGTAAGCAGTATATAGCCTATAAATATCTCTAAAAGTCCAATTAATATTATAATTAGCAAAGTTCCCCAGAAAATAAACTTTCCAGATATATCAAAAAGGTTTTAGTTTAAAGTAATTGATAATTCTGTTAAAGCTTTTTTTAAGATTAATAACTGCAAATATGGCCAATCCATAAGCCAATAAAGCACCAACTACGGCCAAAAATGTATTACCGTCTCCGATAATTGCAGCTATCACAAAGAAAATAAGCAAAATTTCTGCAACGAAGAGAAATATACCCCATCTTAATCCATACTGAAATATGGACGGTTTATTTAGAATTTGTGAATACTGATAAAAAGCAACCAAAACAAGAATTAAACCAACAAGACCAAGCAGGTTAAACAAAAATCCTATTACCAAAAAATACCACCAATACCACCAAGTATGTTTGGCGTGCTTAAGTTTAATTTCTGTGAATTCATCCTAACCTCCTCTTTTTTTAATTTACTTCATTTTAAAGCCAAAGTCTTAAGAAATAGTAAAGCATCATCTTTTGATATTTCTATTGCTTTTATTTCTGGTAATTTAGTAAGGTCTTTAAGTTCTTTCTGATTTACATATTCTATTTGCCTATCTTTTTCCAAACCTAAAAGCGTTAATAATGGTGATACTAAGCTTGTTCCACTAGAAATATAAATTGAAATATCTTTGTCTTCATATTTTTTTATTTTGGTGTTTATTTCTGCTATCTTTTCTTTCATACTATTTTCATTATCAAAATCACATTCATATTTGTAAATTTTAATTTTATGATATATTCCAAGACTGATTAAAATTTTATCTAAGTACTCTAATCCATTTTTTTTCATATCGTTTTCTATAGTTTCATGAGTATACAGAACGTGTATCTCTTTTAAAACATCCTTATGAAATTCTAAAAGTTCATATATGGGTTCGTAGTTCTGAGGCAAATCACTGATGATGTTCTTATATTTATCTCTTTCTGTTGGTTTATTAGGTATTGATAAACCAAAAATCAATACAGGTTTTGGTTCTCTGCCTTTAGATGGTTTAGTTTGTAATTGTTTGTCAAAGAAATAGACAAAAACAAAGCCAACAGAAAACATGTTAAAAAATGTAGTAATTGCCAATCCTGCATTCTTCATTAAATCTTCATTAGCTATCATATTCTTTATATATTCTGCCAATAAGCTTGATAAAACAAACTCAGACAAAAAGCCTATAAGACCAATCAATCCACCAACTTCTCCAATTAGCAAATATCTTAAAACGCCGGAAAATTCTTTAGCTGTTCTTTTATAAAAGCATTGATGGTACAATAAAAGTGAAATAGAAGAAAACACTAAGGATGAAATTGCCAAAAGACTGAAAGGAATTAATGGATTATCCTTTAAACTTTCGGCAATAATAAACGGAACATAACTTAAAAATACGATTATTATAAATTCTATTAGACTTGCAGAATATTTGTACTTTTTAAACCACTTACCCATCTAACACTCCATAACCTATGCCGGTTTTTGCTCCAATGCCAAGATAGTTAAACGCTTGTATTAAATCTTCTTTTAAATCTGTTTTAAAAGCTTCTTTATAAACCTCACTGTTTTTAAAATAGAAGTTAAATTTTTCTCCCTTTGCTACTGTTAAGAATTTTATAGGATTTGGATTTTGGTCATCAGTTGGTGGCTCTTTATCATTGTAATATTTTGGATAATGTGGATTCATGATATCTTCATCTAATCTTGGAAAGTTTTCTGGAATAGCATCAAGAATGATTAAATCTCCTTTGTATTGCTGATTTCCAAAAACCCTTACAAACGCTCCTATCTCTTTGTCTTCTCCATCTCCGCTTTCAATCCTTTTTTCAAGATCTGAATACTTTTCAAAATCAAAATTTACCTTTTTTAAAATCTTATAAGCCCTTAAAACGCCTTTAATTGCGCTTGATGGAATGTAAGGAAAACCGTAAATAAAATGTAATTTAATAGAAACTTCCAAAGCAGAACCACCGCCAAGTCCAACTATCAATCTTGATTTTGTAGTAAGCGTAAAGCTTTTATCTGCTATCTGTCTTTGCCTTTCATTTAGTTTTTTTATATAATTGTCAGCTTCTTGGAAATTTTTTGGCTTTAATTCGTAAACCTTTTCTTTAGCTTTAGATATATCAAGCATCCTTTTGTTTTGCATATTATAAAATGGGATATACTTTTCTAAAATCAACTTTAAATTTGATGCACTTTTTAATGAAAGTTTTATATCATTTCCTTTTGGAATAACTAATATTGCATCTTGTCCTGGATTATGTTTATCCTTGTTCATTTTCGCCTCCGGACTCTAAAATCGCATCAGAAAATCTTCTTAACCAATTTACAAGTCTTAAAGTTTCCTCTGTATAGTACATATACTGCTCAACGCTTGCATCAAGAACGAGTTTTTTCATTATTTCTTCAATTTTAACTTTTACATTATCTCTCTTAAAACCGGGTTCTTTTTGACCTTCTTGTCTAAACAACCAATTTGAAATAATCGCTATAACTTCAAGATGATGGTCTTTTCCTTTTGCAAATAAAAAAGCTAAAGTATTTCCAAGTCCGTTTGTTAAAATAAGTGTGCCAAGCTTAGATATTAACGAGCTTGCATCTTTTTCAAAAGGTTTACCTTTTATCTTAGAAACACATTCAAAAGCATAATTACTTCTCTCTTGTTCTAATGTTTTCATCTCTTACGCCTCCATTACTATTTTTGTAAATCCTCTTCCTAAGGTCTCATCTCCTCCAAATTGAAGGATTTGATTGTTTATTTTTTCTATTACTTTATTTAGCTGTTCTTCATGTTCAGATTTTTTTCTTGCATCTATACACCCGTAGAACACTGTTTCTGCAGGTAATAACTCCTCGTACCATAGTCCACCTTTATCAACTGTTCCTTTCGTTTGGTCGATTTTAATTCTTGCGTTTACTTCTGTATAGTTTTTAACAAAAAATTTAAATACATCATCGCTTACTACTGCTATTTTGTCTTCATCTATTTCGCATTTTGTGATTTCTTTGAGTTTTTTTAGATTTTCGTTTATTGTGGCATTAAATGTAAATTCCTCTAAAACAAGCTTGTTATTATTCATCAGGACTTTATTTGAAGATACTACCGCATTGTCTTTTTCTACTTTTGGAATTTCGACGTTTATTTCTGTATCTCTTTTGAACCTTTCGAGAACGTAAGGAGAAGTTATCCATACAAAAACGCCTTTTAGAGATTTTACCGGAAACAAAAGAATCTTTCCATCTGTAAATATGACTTTTCCTTCTTCATCTCCTTTTCCAAAGATATCTTCTTGTTCTTGCTCGTTAAATGAAGCTCTTATAACACCTTTGATTGCTGATGATGGCATCACCGGAAAATCTGTATGTGCTTCTCTTTGTATTGGTAAGTCTATTAAACTTAACGTTGTTCCACTGCCTATGTGCATTGGTGTTAAAACATGATAGAAAACTTTTTTCATTATCCTTGACCTCCTTTATTTAAATTTAAAGCTCCTATTATGCTTAATCCAAATCCTGTTGGATTTTTAGTATCAAAGTATGGATATTCAAGCTCATAATAAGCCGGCTTTAGATAGTATTTATCAAATATTTCATCAATTTTGCTTTGGTCTTCTACTTTGTAGTAAACAACCGAACCTTCAGGAATTAGTCTAAATATTCTGCTTGGAAATCCTGTTTTGTCATTTGGCAATTTTATCCAACTGCTGTAAATAAATGGTTTTCCTAAAACCTTAGCTATGATTTTTGCTCCTTCTATTTCTAATACCTTGTTTGTAGGTGATAGTAATATTAACTTGAAAAATCCTGTCTTTCTGACAATGTTCTTTATATTTTCCTTTTCTTTTAAAAGTCTTTCTGTTAAATCCCTGTCTTTTTTAATTACGACCGATAGCCTACTTTCTCCGCCAATGATTACAGTATCGATATTTAAATCTTTAGATGGTTTTACATAAAAATAAACATCTTCTTCAAATCTGTTAAATGTTTGAGTAAATAAGTACCCTTCCTTTGTGGTTCTCGTGCTTCTATCTATTGCTATACCTGTTCTTAATTCTTTATGTGGTCTTAAAAGCTCTGTATTAACCGACATTTCTTCGTCTTTTAAGTATTTTATATACTCCTCATCTTTTAAATAGCCGTTTAAATCCTCCATCTTCTCGCTGGTTTGATAATCTAAAAAATATTCTAAATTTTCTTCTGTAATTACATTGTCAAGTTTTCTGACAACCGGTTTGATTACTCTGCTATTTGCGACTTTTATATCTATTGGTGCTTTAAAGTATAGATTTTCTCCTTTTGCAAGGGATATAAACTCTAAGTTTAGTTTTTTACCCGTGGCTTTGTTTAGTCCGCTGACAACCGGGATTGGATTTATAAAGAAATCTGATTCTCTAAAAACTCTTTCTGTTGCATTAAACGGCTTTCCATCTCCAAAGGTTAATACATCAAACGGTTTAATTCCTATCATATTACACCCCACTTGCTATAAATTTAGCTACTTTTAAAGTGTTGATTATTTTTTCCGGTTCTTTGAAGTCAAAAAACTTCTTATCATTAATGTGGGCGTTTAACATAAAATCAATAAACTCTTTTTTTCTCTTGTAAGGCTTCTTATCAATTAGATATTTTGTTAGCTCTTTAACAGGTTCTTCATCTTCTGTTTTTGGTAGGTATGGAAGTAAAAGCTCTTGCAGTTGATAGATAAAACCAAACGGAAAATCTTCATCGGATAGAAAGCTTATTAGCTCTTTAAATAATTGTAAATGATCGTTTTTTATCGGTGCTTCTGCTGATGAGAACGAGTGTTTTATGTATTTTATGCATACTGCATCCTTTCCATCAACTTTTTTAGCTTTGCTTTCTGCAGACCTTGCTTCTTGTAATACATAGCTAAGAGGTATTTTGTAATGGGATATTACCAAACCTGCGCTTGCTGTAAAGTTATATTCTGTATCTTTCATATCTTTAAATTTATCTTTAAATTGACTTATTATTTCCATATATCCTTTTAGAGCCGTTTCTAACGGGAACAATGCTAAAACATCATCACCACCCGAGTATACAGCCATTCCGGAGTATTTTTCTACTATACCTTTAACCTCTTTACTAAATTCTGATAACTTTTCAGTTATATCTATAATCTTATTCTCTTCAAATGCTTTTGATATTTTTTCTCCCATTGAGTCCCCATCCATTACAACGATGGCATAATAAACAGGTGGTTTTTTGCCAATTTCTTTGTATAATTTTTTTAAAGATTCAATCAAAGCTTGGTC
Source organism: Sulfurihydrogenibium sp. YO3AOP1 (assembly GCF_000020325.1). Classification (NCBI taxonomy): domain Bacteria; kingdom Pseudomonadati; phylum Aquificota; class Aquificia; order Aquificales; family Hydrogenothermaceae; genus Sulfurihydrogenibium; species Sulfurihydrogenibium sp. YO3AOP1. The sequence continues at coordinate 677,652 of NC_010730.1, read as the reverse complement.
TTCTTTGTTATTTTCCAATACCTCTATGTATATGTTTTGTTTGTCTTTTTCAAATAAGTCTGCTTTTCCATGATTTTTAAAGATTTCTTGTATTCTACTTTCATGTTCTGCAAGATATTTTTTTAAAGCTACATCAACAACGGATTTTTTATGTTCTCCATGATAATGTCTCTTTGCATAACAAAATGCGCAGAGTCTGTCATCTTCATCTTTTTCTGTGATTGAGCTTTTAAAGTTATTTTTTGTTGCTCCAAGTATTACTCTTTTTCCACATACATCACAAAGATAAGCTCCTCTTATAAGCTCTGGATTGATTTGATATGCTTTTTCCATAAAATCTTGATAATTTTCAAAAGCTGAATACTGATTCTTTTGCTTTTGAAAAAGATTAAATCCTTCAATAAATTTATCATCAGGTTCTATTGATGATTTTGCATTAGCTACTGCAATATCTACATCATTTTTTGCTTTTACAATATCGTTATCTTTAATCTCACTAATAGCCCAAACTATATTGATAGCATTTCTGATTTGATAGGCAATTAAATCTTTATACTTATTAAATTCTTCATTATCTGAAATTTTACGTCTAACCGCTTCTTCAAGAGTGTTTAATTCTTTTAACATTTCTTCTTTTATGCGTTTAACTTTTTCGATTACCTGCTCTTTCTCTCCTTCTATTGTAAGATATGCTACGTTTGTTATGTTTAGGCTATCTTCTTTTACAACATCAGCTGTTGGAATTATAAACTCTACTTTGTCATCATTTTCAAGAGACTTTAATCCTGATTGCATAATCCTTGGAATAAGCTCACTACCACCTGTCAAATCTTTAAGTTTTCTTGACCTTACAATTGTATCTTGTATAGATGGAATGGTTATTTTTACTAAATACTTAGCCATCTTTTAGCCCTCTCTTATTTTTTTAAAAGTTTTTCTGTTAGTTCTTTAGCTTTTTCTATTGCATTTTTCCAATCATTATATTTAAATTTTTCATTCTTGTAATAAAAGCCAATAACAAACAATCTGTAAGATTGACCAACTTTTAAAATAGAAAAGTTTACGAAAGATGCTTGTCTTCTTGGATTTACTCCCCCAAGAATAAAGTCTAACTTTTCTCCTTTTATTCCATGGATTACTTTTTCGTAGAGATTTTCTAAAGCTTTTTCAAAATTTTGTTTATTTATTGGTATATATTCATCTTTTAGAGGCATACCAAAAACTGAAAAATTTCTATTATCGCCATCTTCTCTTTTAGAAAAACAAGCAAATAAAGGGTTGTCTGTTTTTATTTCTTTATATCCTTCATCTAAAAAGAATTTATCAATTTTTCCTACTTCATCCGGTAATTTAAATTGTTCTATCTGCATATTTCCAAATAGTCTGTTTCTTCTATGTCCTACTCCAAGCAGAAAAGCAATGTTTATCAGTGCTTTATAGAATTCTACCGGATATTTGTAAGAAATGATTTTTAAATCAAAAGTTTGGTTTGGCAATATGGCAAGTTTAGAAAAATCATTTTTATGTGGAAGTAATTTGATTTTTTCAGTTTTTAGATTGTTTGGAATATCAACAATCAATCTAAACTTTCCTTTTCCTTCTGTATTACCAAAAACTTCGCTTTCTAATTTGTATAAATCTTCAACTCTTTCATTATCGTGCCTTACATACTTGCCGGCAACTAATCTAAAAGCCTGTCTCATTGTAGATTTTATTTCTGTTGGTCTTATAAAAATAGAGTCTAATTTTCCACTATTTGCTCCGCCCATGATGGTTGGAGTTATGATTTCTACTTTAAAAATAGCTTCCTCCATCTTTAACCTCTCTCTTTTGATTTTTTTAAAATGGACTTCTTAAAATCTCTTCATTTAACTTTATAGGAACTTCAATATATTCATCTCTGTTATAGTGAAAGACTTTTATCGGTAAAAAGTAGCCAAGAGCCATACCAAGAGCAAGCATTATTGCAACAGGCGCTGAAAATACCATATAGTTTTCTTTTTGCTTATTATCATCTATTGCTGTGTAAATCTCAGAAACAATATCGCTCCAATCCCCAATCTCTAAATTGCCCTGATGCTCTTTACTTTGTATTATCAACTCCCCTTTAGCTCTTAACTTTTCTTTAAGCTCTAATCCTTTTTCTATCGGATTATGGCTTGCAAGATAAATAATTATCATCAACGGATCTTGTATATTTTTATTAACAGAAATTTTTTCAAATTCTGACTTTTTCTCTTTTATCTTTCTTGGATTATCTGTTAAGTCTATAACTTTGTGATATTCTTTTTGATAATGATAAATTATGCTTGCCTGTCTGTTTCCAAGAATAACGCCAAAATACAAAGCCAATGTAGATATTCCCGCTGAGATATTTAGAACTACTTTATTGTGATCTTTTATTACCCCTTCTAATGTCAAAAGTTTACTAACTTTTTCTCTAAACTCGTTTAAAATTTTTATAAGCTCTTCTCTGTTTGAAAAATCTACACTTGGTGTTATTAGATACATATCTTGGTCTTCCAACCTGTAGAATTTCTTTAGATTTTCTAATTTGAAATACTTAAATCTTTCATCTTTCTTGATTGCATCTTCCATTTGTTTTAGAGATTGTAAAGCTAACTCTGGTTTATTTATATGTATAAATATTACAGGCAAATGCTCTGGATTGAGCCAAAAGCTAAGCTCTTCTAAGTTCTCTATGTCTTCCGGAGTTATTAAAACTTTTTTAGCTTTTTCAGTTATTTCCTTCTTTTCTTCTAAATGATTAACCGGTATTATAAACCCATTTGATGAAACTTCTCCTGTAAAAGCAACATTATCTAAAATTTCTTTTTCTTTTGCTATCAAACCTGCTGCAACGGCTAATTGGTAAGATTTTCCGCTAAAAATGTTGTCAAAAATCACAAAAAAGTTTTTATTTGTGGCTTCTTTTATAGTTTCTAAATCTTGACTATTAACAAATGTGTTTAGTGTGAAAGTTTGGTTTGATAAAGGTATTATTAATGCTTTATTTAATCTTGATTCTTCAGGGTTTTCTATATTGTAGGTAGGGAAATATACTTCTTTAAATGGATTTCTCATTATCTCTATGGCTGTTTGCTGGTCAAGGTTTAGGGTTTTGGTAAGCAGTTCAAAATTTAAATATTTCTTTTCTGTTAGCAGTAATTTTATTATCTCATATTTTGCTTGCGTGATTTCAACATCTGTATCTTGCTTAAGAAGTATAGAGTATAAATCTTCTAACCATTCTTGTTTTATTTTCTTTGATTCTACTAATGCTTTGATTACTTCAAACCTTTTGTTTTTTAATAACTGTTTTATATGCATAAATCACCCCTCAGGTAAAATACTAATGTGTTTTGCAAGTTCTTCTAGGTCTATCTGTTCTTTCACAGGAATAAATATGCTTGTATCTTTTAAGATGCCGTTGAAAATAGTATCGTTGTCTAAAAGTATTTTTACTTTTTTATTTAAATATTTCTCGTCTATAATTATCTCTATAAAATCATCCCCACGATATAAAACAAAATCATCTGTATATGTAGCTTTTTGTGAAGTAGATGCAACATGTCTTAATACAAATTCGCTAATTCTCTCGGGCGCTATTTCTATCACTTGCTCTTCAGGCTCTGCCAAAATCTCAAAAATTCTTGTGTGGAATTCTTTTATTTGATTAAACTCTTCTTTTTTAAATTTGTTTCTGATATCATCTTCAAATATTGGAGTAAAGCCTTTTTTTAGTCCTGGTATTTCATGACCACGACGGAATTTTAGTATGTTTGTTAAATCTTCTTTGCTTAATATGTCTATTAATATGAATTTAGATATTTCTTCTGAAGTTAAATAAAAATTATTTGTAGTTTCTATTATTAAAGTCATTGTTGGCAATTCTATAAATATTTCTGTATTAGATGCAAAATGATGCCAATCTGAAACCTTCATAATTTCGTACAAATTATTATCTATTTTCCTTAATACTAAGAAATATAAAGGTTTGTTTGGTTTTTCTTTATTTAAAGATTTTAAGCTTCCAAAGTATACTCCACCTATTACTGGAAACGTTGAACGTGAGATGTGAGAGGTTAAGTCTTCTTCCAACTCTTCTTCTATATATTCATTATAAAGATCTTTTAACCACTTAGCCATTGCTATTTACCTCAAATTTTTTACAAATTTCATAAGATTGTTCTTTTAAAAACTTTTCAAAAGCTTCTGCTGAAAATGAATATTCTTTTAAAATTTCTTTTATTTTTGTTTTCATTCTTTCTACTCTTTTATACAATGCATCGTCGGATAGGTCATTAAAATACTTACTTTTATAAAGTTCTTTACTATCAGATATTTGATAGCAAAACATTAACATCTCGTTGTCTGACAGACGCTTTGTAAAAGCTATTTTTAGCTCTTCAACTTCTATGCTTAGAGTATAATTTTCTCTCTTTCCAATTAGGTCAAAATAACTTTTAACTTCATCTTCATCATCTTCCTCTTTACTAATAATAACTTCAGATATTTCGTTTTCTGACATCAATTTGACCGATGCGTAAACATCGGCTAAAAAGTTTTTTGTCATTCTTTGAATGTAGCTAACCAATCCGCTTTGTTGCTCAAAAAACTTATCTACTATGTGATTTCTATGTGGCAAGATTTTGGTCGCTAAGAATTCTTGAAATACATCTTCTTTATCGTAGTAATTAAGTATGAGTTGATAGGTAGGACTGCTGATGATTTTGAAAAAAATATTTTTTATAACTTCTAAGCCTTTTGGGTCGTTTTCTGAAAAAAAATTAAAGATTAAATCATTTCCTGACATTATCCTGCTCCATCTATGTATTTTTCTATTAGCGGCAATATCATTGAACAGTTTCCGCACTTTCTAAGTTTGCCTTCTTTGTAAAAGTCTATTAACACTTGCCTATCTACATAGAAATCAAAAGAAATGCCATCTTTTGTGAATAAAAATACTTCATCTTTTATGTCTAGGTCTAAACATTCTTCTTTTGTTCTTTTTTGGAAGAAGCATTTTGATAGATTTATCTTTGGTCGTTTATGCTTAAACAATATATTAGTAGATGTAGCAACAAAAGAAATAGTTCCGTTGTTGTCTCTTATGATTATAATTGGTCTTTGTTTTAAAGGGCATACATTATCAATGTCTGTAGTTAAGGGAATATTGCTTTTTTGGTAGAATTCTTTTACTCTGACAATTAGGAAATCACCTGAATGAAATGATTTATACTGAACAAGCTTTTCTTTTTGGTCTTCGTTAAAAAGATCAAAAAATCTAAACACAACTATTCCCCATCCCTTTATTTGATAAGAAAATTTTAGATTATTAGATGTAGATTTGTCAATCAAAGTTAAATAAAGATAATAACACGTTGGATGAGAAATTGGGTAAAAGTACGAAATTTTTCACCGACTGCAGAATAATAATACTTTACTTTCAAGTTCTCGCCCCCTCTTCTGTAATGGTAATTCATGAATTGCCTCTACTCATTTTCTTACCTTTTTTAAAGGAGATCCTTCTGACTAAAGCCCTCGGGATGACGATTAAAACAAACTCATTTTACCCATACATTAATTTTGGAATGCGTCATTAAAATTAATAATAAAATTAAAAAGTTAATTACTCAAATCATCTATCATTTATCACACATCACGTTAAGCATATTTGAAAACTATATAAATATGTATAATATATACTTCACTACCTACATGAGGTGCTTTAATATGAAAGATTATCCTATGTTAGAAAAAATAAATAACTATAAAGATTTGAAAAATTTAAATAAAGAAGAGATCGAAAAACTCTGTGAGGATATAAGAAGCTATATTATTGATGTTACATCTTTAAATGGCGGGCATATTGGACCATCCCTTGGAACTGTTGAATTGACTGTTGCTCTACTTATGGCTTTTGACCCTGAAAAAGACAAAATTGTATGGGATGTAGGACATCAAACATATGCTTATAAAATTCTTACAGATAGAAAAGAGCAGTTTAGAACTTTAAGACAGTATAAAGGAATTTCTGGATTTTCTAAGATAAAAGAAAGTAAGTATGACCATTTTGGCACTGGACATAGCAGTACATCTATTTCAGCAGCACTTGGTTTTAGAGTTGGAAAAGATTTAAAAAAAGATGATGTTTATACCATTGCTGTTATTGGCGATGGGGCTATGACTGCTGGTCAGGCTTTCGAAGGATTAAACAATGCTGGCTGGCTTGACCCATCAAGGTTTATAGTAATTTTAAACGACAATCAAATGTCTATATCTCCAAACGTTGGTGCTATATATACTTACTTTAATAAGATAATTACAAAGCAGGTTTTCCAAAAACCAAGACAAAAATTAAAAGAAGCTATCAATAAAATCTTTGGAGAGCAAGGTGTAAAAATATTTAGAAAGATAGAAGAATATACAAAAGGGCTTTTTGCTCCGGGACTTATATTTGAAGAGCTTGGGTTTACATACGTTGGTCCAATAGATGGACACAGTCTGTTTGATTTGGAGCAAACCTTGGAAAATATAAAACAGATGAGAGGTCCGATTTTACTTCATGTGATTACTCAAAAAGGAAAAGGCTATAAATATGCAGAAGAAAATCCAACCACATTCCACGGAGTATCTCCTTTTGACAAAATCTCTGGCGTATTTAATAAATCATCAAACTTGCCAACTTACAGCAAGGTTTTTGGTGATGCGTTAGTAGAGCTTGCAGAAAAAGATGATAAGATCGTTGCCATTACACCTGCAATGAAGGAAGGTTCTGGACTTGTAAAGTTTGCAGAAAAGTTTCCGGATAGATTTTTTGATGTAGGAATAGCAGAACAGCATGCAGCAACATTTGCAGGAGCACTTGCACTTGAAGGCTTTAAACCTGTTGCAGCTTACTACTCAACCTTTTTACAAAGGGCTTACGACCAAGTAATACACGATATAGCACTTCAAGAACTACCTGTATTTTTTGCGATTGACAGAGGCGGTTTAGTTGGTGATGACGGTCCAACCCATCACGGCGTTTTTGACATTGCTTTTTTAAGACCAATTCCAAACATGATTATAGCTTCTCCAAAAGATGAGCAAGAACTTAGAGATTTACTTTATATAGGATTAAACAGCAAAAGACCATTTGCCCTAAGATACCCAAGAGGTACGGGATACGGTGTAAAAATTGAAGGTTTTAATACAATTGAAATAGGAAGCTGGGAAATCTTAGACGAAGGAAGAGATATAGCAATTCTTGCAGTTGGAAAGTATGTTTACAGAGCATTGGAAGTTAAAAAACAATTAAGACTTAAAGGGTTTAATCCAACAGTAGTTAATGCAAGATTCATTAAACCAATGGATGAAAATTTATTAAATAAACTTTTAAAAACTCATGAATTTGTGATAACCGCTGAAGATGGAGTGTTAAACGGTGGCTTTGGTTCAGCCGTTGCTGAGTTTGTAATTGATAATGGTTATTCTAACAAAGTTTTAAGATTTGGCATTCCGGATAAATTTATTGAGCATGGAAAGGTAGAGCTATTAGAAAGAGATTTAGGTTTAGATGTAAACAGCATGGTAAACAAGATAGAAGAATTTTTAAAAGTTAAAAAAGCAGTTTTAAATACTGCTTGATTTTAGGCAAGGAAGTGAAAAGTTGGACGTTATGTCAATATTTTGGGTGGTAAATTTAATAAAAGTATTAGATTCTACTGACTTCAGAGCGACAAATAAGGTTGTCCTTTGATGATTATCATTTTGTCACATGCGGATTCTCTTTAAAAGCATTTAGATAGTTTTAAGATTTATTTTTCTTCCTTGCAAACTTTAATACAGCTAAAAACAATCCCTTTCAACTATATTTTTATTATTTTCATTTTCAAAGGCATTAACGGCATGAAAGCCGGCATAATTATTTGTTTGAAATATCTTTTCTATTAAGTAAGGCAAATCTTGATAGCCATATTTTGGATGAATGGAAAAAATCAGAAAATCATAGCTATCAAATCTTTTATCTATCTTATCTTTTAATTCTTTAAGAGCAAAGAAAAAAGATTTTTTATTTGAAGAAAAAACTTCTACTATCATCTTACTCTCCTTTTCCAAATCTTACCGTCACAACAGCCCATTGTGTTTGATTTGTGTTTATCTGGTTAAATTTCCATTTTTTTAAATATTTTATAACAGCTGTATCTATCTCTGTATCTCCTGTAATATTAATTAATTCCACTTTTTCAACGTTTCCGGATGGACTAATCCATATTTTGGCTTTTACAGACGGCTGTGATATGGATGATGTAAGCTTTGGTGGGGGTGGCTTGTATAATAAACTTCTGCTTAATGCCGTTCCTTCTGCTGATTTGTCTATATCTGATAATTTTTGCCCAAAAGATAGGCTTTCTTCTTGATTTGATTTTTGTACCCCAGACCCTTCCGGATTTTTACCAATCTGGCTTAAAAGTTTTAGGTTTTCATCTTCAATCTTTAATGTTTCTTTTTTTATAGGAGATTCTTGAGGTTTATCTTGAATTTTTTCTGCCGGCGTTGTTTTTGATGTAGTCTCTTTCTTCTCTATTTGATTTACTTGAGGCTTGTTAACCGGAAGATCTTTTTTCTCTTCATTTACAATAGGATTTTTAACTTTTACTTCTTCTTTTTTTGTCTGAACCGGTATTTTTTTGACTTCTACTTTTTCTATTTCTTTTCTTATTTCCTCAATTTTAATCTCAATGGGTTTTTGAGTATCTATACTTAAAGTCGGAAATGGAACGATTTTTAGAAAAATGTATAAGATAATGTGAATTATTAACGATATCTGAATTCCAACTATTAAAATTTTCCTGTCTTCATATAATGAGTTTTGCATATTTTAGCCATGTGTGGTTAGATAATGAAATATTAAATACAAAACTCCGATAAATATCAATACTTTTATTATGATTCTAAAAGCAAGACCAACTAATTTCATTACTAAATATGCTATGATAAGGATTATTATAAGTTTAATAAATTCTACGTCGTTCATCATCTGACTCTCTTTAACAATAAATAATTTATAAAATCAGGCTGTACGTCTGGCGAAAAATTCAACAAAGGAGGAGATTCTTCATACGGCTTTATAGAAACGACAACTTTATTTTCTTCCAGTTTTCCACTTTCTTTACCATCCTAAGGCTATAAGCCGAAGAATCTCCTTTTTAAATTCTAAAAAAGTGTAAACTTTATCCTATTCTCTTAATTATTTCTTCTGTCATTTCTGCAGTGTTTACTCTTTTAGTACCAGGAGACCAGATATCGCCTGTTCTGTATCCATCTTCAAGAACTTTTTCTATTGCCCTTTCTATGTCTCTTGCAGCTTCTGGAACTTTACATGTTATTTCAAGCATCATTGCTGCAGATAAGATTGTTGCTATTGGATTTGCAATTCCTTTTCCTGCTATATCCGGTGCTGAACCGTGGATTGGCTCATAAAATGCATATCTTTCTCCAATGCTTGCAGATGGAAGCATTCCAAGACTACCGGTTAAAGCTCCAGCTTCATCAGAAATAATATCTCCAAAAATGTTTCCGGTTACTATCACGTCAAAATCTTTTGGCCTTCTGATAAGCTGCATAGCACAATTATCTACATACATATGCTCAAGTTCTACATCTGCATAGTCAGCATGAACTTCGTTTACCACTTCTCTCCATAATCCGCTAACTTCTAAAACGTTTGCTTTATCTACGCTTGTAACTTTCTTTCTTCTATTTCTTGCAAGATCAAAAGCAAGCTTAGCAATTCTTTTAACTTCGTGTTCATAATAAATCATTGTATTATAGCCAACTCTTTCACCATTTCTAACTTCTCTTCCTCTTGGCTCTCCAAAGTAAACATCCCCTGTTAATTCTCTTAAAACTACTAAATCAACCCCTTTAATAATTTCTGGCTTGAGCGGTGAAGCATCTAATAAAGGTTCGTATGCTTTTGCCGGCCTTATGTTTGCAAAAAGTTCAAGCTCTTTTCTGATTCTTAGCAATCCTTTCTCCGGTCTTTTGTCTGTTGGTAAGTTGTCCCATTTTTCTCCACCTACAGCACCAAATAAAATTGCATCGCTTTCTTTACATATCTTTAATGTTTCCGGTGGTAGCGGGTCTCCTGTCTCATCAATAGCAGCACCACCAACAAGCCCAAATTTGTACTCAAAAGTTAATCCATATTTTTTAGCTACCACGTCGAGAACTTTTAATGCTGAGTCAATAATCTCTGGTCCAATTCCATCACCGGGTAAAACTGCAATTTTAAAATGTTTTTTCATTTACATCCTCCTACTTTATTTAAATTTTAAACTAATATCAAGCCATTTGGCAGAATGACTTACCGCTCCGGTTGATATAAAATCCGGTCCTGCTAATGCATAATCTCTTATATTTTCTATTGTTATATTTCCGGATACTTCAACAAGCTTTGACTTATTAATAAGTTTTACTGCTTTTTTTACATCTGTGGCAGACATGTTATCAAGCATGATAACATCAACAGGATTTTTTAATGCTTCTTCAAGTTGCTCAAAGCTTGAAACTTCAACTTCTATCTTAACCATTGGAGAGACTTTCTTTTTAATTTGATTTACTGCTTCTGTTATTGAACCGGCTAAAGCTATATGATTATCTTTTATCATTACCATGTCATAAAGTGCAAATCTGTGATTATCTCCACCACCAACTTTTACAGCATACTTTTCAAAAGCTCTGAATCCTGGAGTTGTTTTTCTTGTGTCCAGTAGTTTAACACCTGTATCTTTTATTTTTTCTACGTATTTGTTTGTTAAGGTTGCTATTCCGGAAAGTCTTTGAATGATATTTAAGCTTAGTCTTTCAGCTTTTAAAATGCTTTTACCATTGCCATAGACTATAGCTATAATGTCTCCTTTTTTTATGGACGCTCCATCTTTTACAAAATTTTCAAGCTTACAACCACCTACCAAATTATAAACTTCCTTGGCAAACTCAATTCCGGCTAATATCCCATCTTCTTTTGCTATCATGTAAGCTTCTATGGATTTATCCGTATCTAAATTGTCTGTTGTTATATCCTGGTGTCCAACATCTTCTTCTAAAAACTCTAAAAGCTTTTTTCTTACAAAATTTTTGTCCAGCATGTTAAAACGGTCTCACAATTACTAAAATCACTATTAAAATTAACAATACTGTTGGTATTTCGTTGTATATTCTGAAAAATTTGCCAGATTTATCACATGCATCTCTTTCAAATTTTCTTCTAACATGCTCATTATGGAAGAAATAAGCTATCAAAACCGCCACTAATGTTAGCTTGGCATGAAGCCATCCGCCGGATTTAAAAAGTTCAGGGTTCATAAATATCATGCTTAAACCTGTGATGAGAGTAATAACAAACGCCGGAATTCCGATTACATAAAAAAGTCTTTTTTCCATTATCTTAACAATCTTTACAAACTCTTTATTGTCTTTATTCTCTGCATGATAGACAAAAAGCCTTGGCAGGTAAAACAAAACTGCCATCCAAGAAACCATAAAGATTATGTGCATAGCTTTTATCCATAGATACATTCTTAAACTCCTAAACGTTTAGTTTTCTAATTAAAAAGTAATGAGATTCTTCGCCGGCTGCAGAATGACAAACAAGGTCGTCCTTCCTCTGATGCTTATCATTCAACCTTTATTGTCATCCTGAGGACTTTAGTCCGAAGGATCTCCTTATCTAAATTTTATAAAAATCACTAATATCTCACCCAAAGCATTTGTTTATCTATTATATAATATTATTCAAGCCGAAGGCTTCATATGTTATAATGAAATTAAAATATTTATCGGAGTTTTAATGAGTTTAAAAGACCATATTGCACTATTTTTAGCCACTTCATTTTACTTAGGTAAATTTCCCATCGCACCTGGAACGGTTGGAACACTGGGAGCGATACCGTTTTTTTATTTATACTGGGATAAAGGACTTTTAGCTCAAATTTCTATTACTTTATCTGTGTTTTTTATTGGCATCTGGGCATCTTATGAAGTAAGTCAAAAGTATAATGATAAAGACCCATCTTTTGTAAGCATTGATGAGATAGCCGGCTATATGGTAACTATGCTTGGAATCAATACAGCAAACATACCTTTAAATCAAGCTCTGATGTATTTCTTACTTGGCTTTGTTATTTTTAGAATAGTAGATATTCTTAAGCCACCACCAATTAAAACCTTAGAAAAATACCCAATGGGAATTGGCATTATGGCTGATGATATTTTAGCCGGTGTTTACAGCTGGATAATCTTACATGCATTAATATACTTCTTTAAATTTTAAAACAGGGGTAAGAAATGATTACATACAAAGATGCTGGCGTAGACATAGAAAAGGCTGATAAGTTTGTAGAAGAGATTAAAGGTTTTGTTCAAAAAACATTCACGAAAAATGTAATCACGCCAATCGGGGGCTTTGCATCTGCATACTTACTTGAAATAAGTAAATATAAAAATCCTGTTATCACATCTTCAACTGATGGGGTTGGAACAAAATTAAAAATAGCTCAACAGCTTAATAAACACGACACGATCGGCATTGACCTTGTGGCTATGTGTGTTAATGATTTGGTAACAACTACATCAAAACCTTTATTCTTCCTTGATTATTTTGCAACCGGTAAACTAAAGCCTGAAACAGCGGTAGAAGTTATAAAGGGTATAGCAAAAGGTTGTGAACTGGCTGAATGTAGCTTAGTAGGTGGAGAAACTGCTGAAATGCCCGGCATGTACAAAGATGACGAGTATGACTTGGCGGGTTTTGCCGTTGGCATTGTAGAAAGAGAAAAAATGCTTGATGGTAGCAAAACAGAAAAAGGAAATATACTCATAGGCATTGCATCCTCAGGCGTTCATAGTAATGGCTACTCCTTAGTTAGAAAGATTATAGAAGTAAAAGGATATTCTTATAAAGATTATTTCCAAGAATTTGGAAAAACATTGGGGGAAGAGTTATTAACTCCAACAAAAATTTATGTTAAAACGATCTTAACCTTAGCTGAAAGAATAGATATAAAATCTATAGCACACATCACAGGCGGTGGGATACCAGGAAATCTTATAAGAGTAATTAGACCGGGTTTAAAAGCTGTGATAGAAGAAGGTTCATGGGAAGTTTTACCAATCTTCAAATGGATCGCGAAAGAAGGACACGTTCCAAAGGAAGATATGTATAAAACATTCAACATGGGCATAGGAATGATTTTAGCAATTGATAAGAAGGATGAAAAAGAAGCTATTCAATTGCTCGAAGATTTAGGAGAAAAACCTTATATAATTGGTTATTTAGAAGAAGGTGAAAGAAGTGTTAACATTATTTGATGGAAGGTATAAATGTCAAAAAATTTAGTAGTTCTTATATCCGGAAGAGGAAGCAATCTAAAAGCCATCTTAGAAGCTATAAAATCCGGGAAGATAAATGCTAAGGTATCTTTAGTTTTGTCAAACAAAAAAGATGCAAAAGGGCTTGAAATAGCAAAAGAGTATGGCATAAAAACAAAATTTATAGACCCATCATTTTTTGAAACAAGAAGGGGATACGACATATACATAGCAGAATTAATTAAAAAAGAAAATCCGGACTTTGTGGTTTTAGCCGGATATATGAGAATCTTGTCAGATGAGTTTATAGATGCTTTTGAAGGTAAAATTGTAAATATACATCCTTCTTTAGTTCCGGCTTTTCAAGGTAAAAGCGCACAAAGACAAGCCTTAGATTATGGCTCTTTAATAACCGGATGTTCTGTTCATTTTGTAACTAAAGAACTTGACAATGGACCCGTAATAGTTCAAGCGGTTGTTCCAGTTTTACCGGAGGACACAGAAGAGAGTTTATCCAATAGAATTTTAGAGTTTGAACATAAAATTTATCCACAGGCTATTAAATGGTTAGTTGAAGATAGAGTGGTAGTAAGTGGTAGAAAAGTAATTGTAAAGGATGCAAAATATGGCACTTTACCAGTCAATCCATCTCTTGAAGATTTTTAAAAAAAGAGTATAATATTGGTTAATGTTTATTAACCGGGAGGTTATAAAAAATGCAAGCAACTATGGAAAAAACAAGCTGTCCACAACCAAGCTACTTTGAGAAAAATAAGTTTACAATTTTAAGAAACATTGCATATCTGACTGTCATATTTTTGTTAATTATTATTCCTATTTTCAAGATAGCAAAAATAGACATTGCAAGAAATGAAGCTTATATTTTTGGAAATCCTGTGACAGTAGCTGAAGGTTTAGCACCTGTTATCTTTGCAGGTGGTATATTTGCAATTCTTGTAATTGTTTTAAACCTTGTTCTTGGAAGAGTATTCTGCGGATGGATTTGCCCCGGTGGATGGTTTGCTGAGGTTCAAGAAAAAATAAGAAGAATGACTTGGACGCCAAAATCACCAACAACAAGTAAAATTTTTTATATTGTATTTACTCTTATAACATCTGTTTTATTCTCTTTGCTTTTCTTAAACTGGGTCACAGATTTAAGAGTATTTTTCTACAAAACAAACCCGGCATTTGTTCCTATGTGGATTGTTTTTCTTGGAATGACCGGAATGTTTTATTTTGAACTTTTCATCGGTAAAAGATGGTGCAGGGTTTTCTGTCCAACAGGAATTTACCAAAAGATTACTCCATATCACCATTTATATAAACCTACGTTAGTTAACGTAGATGCTTGTACAGACTGTAGAGAATGTGTCAAAAATTGCCCTATGGCATTAGACCCAAGAAGAATGGCTTACATTCAAGACTTTTATAAAGGAATTGCAGCTTGTATAGAATGTTATAATTGTATAGATTCTTGCACAAAAGCTCAATCTGAAAAATGCCTACCTGTAGCAATGGGCATTGTGAAAGAATTACCTCCAAGAGACCCAGATTTTATATCTGGAAAATCTCTGAATAAGCATTAATTTTATATTACCCTCCTCCCCTCCCAAACCCCCTCATTGACCCTCCGCGAAGGAGGGTCCTTTTTTATTTAAATGTAATAAAAGTATTAAAGTTTCTTTCCCATCCTATAAAGTCTTTAGTCAGTTAATCAATGGAGCTGTTCTAAAATTTTTGCAATTCATAGAATTGTAAATGACACCATTGTTTATTTCATTGCCAGGACTTTAGTTCGAAAGATCTAATGTTTTAAAGAAAGTGAATAAGTGAGTAGTGAAAGGGTGAAGATTCTTCTCACAGCTTTAGAATGACAATCAAAAAAGTTGATTAATTTTCTAGACTTAGCTAAAGCTTTAAAACTCTTTCATAATTTGAGGTTGTTCTAAAATTCTCGTAAACTTACCTTTCCGTGTCATCCTGAGGCTGTAAGCCGAAGGATCTCTTTTTTGATTTTTTGACTTGAAAAGAAAAAACATTAGATTCTTCGCCGGCTGCAGAATGACGATTTGGATTCTTGGAACAGCCTCCTTTCATAATTTAAAGCAAGCTATATCTTTAAAAATGCTATAATAATAAAATCACAAAAACACAGGGAAATATGGTAAAAAAATGAAAAAGCTATTCAAAAATCCTGTTTTTATTATTGTTCTTCTTACTTCTTTGATGGGATTGCCATTTATTGCGTTTTTGCTTGATAAATATTTATTGCATATGTCAAATCCATTGCTTTTCTTGGCAGAAGTTAGCATAATAGCTCTTGGTACTACATCTGCAATAATAATATTATTATTTTTCTTTAAATAGGAGGTTTACGATGAAAAAAATTTTATTTTTAGGATTTAGCAGTATATTTTTATTTTCCTGTGCGTCTGAAGATAAAATAACTACATTGCAAAGAGAATTGTTAAGTTTAAGACAAGAAGTAAATGAATTAAAAGATAGGACTAATGACAACACAGAAAATATAAAAAACATCAATGCTCGTTTAGATAAGCTTTCTCAAAAAGTTGCAGAAAATTCAGCAGATATAGAAAAATTAAAAATGGGAAGACAAACATATGCATCTTCACCAACTCCACCGCAAGAAGTCAAAAAAGAAGGGAAAGAAGAAGTTGCTGTTCCACAGAATGATAAGCAATTATATCAATATGCATTAGACTTGTATTTTAAAGGAAATATAGAAGAATCGAGAAAAGCTTTTACAGAGTTTCTTAAGAAATATCCTGATTCTGACCTTTATGGAAATGCAATTTTCTGGGCAGGTCAAACTTTTTATGCAGAAAAGAAATACAAAGATGCGATAGATATTTGGGAAATATTCTTAAAAAAATGTGATGAAGGAAAGATCAAAAAATGTAATAAATATCCGGATGCAATGTTAAAACTTGGATACTCTTACATTGAGCTTGGAAATGAAGAAAAAGGAAAACAATATTTACAAGATTTAATAAAGAAATATCCAGATTCTGAGCCAGCATCTCTTGCAAAGAAAAAGCTTGAGGTTCTTAAGTGATAGAAAATCTGTTTAAGATACCTGACCATGTTGCTATCATCATGGATGGAAACGGTAGATGGGCTAAAATGAGAGGCCTGGATAGAGTTTATGGTCATAGAGAAGGTGTTAAGACTGTCGAGAGAACAATAAAATTCGCAAAAAAGGTAGGTATAAAATACATTACTTTATTTGCATTTTCAACAGAAAACTGGCAAAGACCCATAGAAGAAGTTAATGCAATAATGCAGTTGTTTGTAGAATATATACATGAAAAACTACCGTTTTTGAAAGAAAATGATATAAAGCTTTTATTTATGGGAAGAAAAGAAGGTTTATGGGATAGTGTTTTAGAAGCTATGAAAAAAGCTGAAGATGAAACTAAGAATTGTAGTAGCCTTACCGTTATAATTGGACTAAATTACAGCGGAAAGGCTGAGATTGTTGACGCTGTAAATAAAATACTTAAAAGTAATGTTGAAAAGATAGATGAAGAAAGTTTTAGAAATTATCTATATCTTCCAGAAATTCCAGACCCGGACTTGTTAATCAGAACAAGCGGAGAAAAAAGAATATCTAATTTTCTACTATGGCAGCTTGCCTACACTGAGCTTTACTTTACCGATGTTTTATGGCCGGATTTTGATGAAGAAGAGTTTTTGAAAGCTCTTTATGATTATCAAAGCAGAGATAGGCGTTTTGGAAGAGTATGAAAGAATTCATTAAAAATTTATTAATCACCTTTGGAGTTATTCTTTTATTCTTTTTACCATTTCATCTTATAAAGCCATCAAATTCAAAGAACGAATATCCAATAAAAACCTTAGATATAAAGAACCTTGAACCTGCCATTGGCGTTGAAGGTGGAGAGTTAAAAAGGTCTTTGTCTGCAGATGCTAAAACATTAAATCCAGTAATGGCTCAAGAGACAAGCTCAACTGCAATAATAGGAATGTTGTTTAATGGACTTACGAAAACAAATGTTAAAACGCTACTGCCGGAGCCAGATTTAGTAGAAAAGTGGGAAGTAAACAAAGATGGCACTGTATGGATTTTCCATCTAAGAGATGCAAAATGGTTTGATGGAAAGCCGGTCTCTGCCGATGATGTAGTCTTTACATACAATCAAATTTACTACAATCCAAACATTCCATCTTCAGCTAAGGATGTTTTAACAGTTGAAGGTAAACCTTTTAAAGTTGAAAAAGTAGATGATAAAACAATTAAATTTACAC